>NZ_JCACIN010000103.1:0-19401 GCF_059504425.1 Drouetiella sp. | reverse complement strand
TTACAGTGCCAATGCAGAGCGGTGCATTCCCATTGCAACGCCTTACAGTGCCAATGCAGAGCGTCACATTCTAATTGCAGCGCCCTACAGTGCCAATGCAGCAAATATATCGTTTCTGCGATAGCTTACGTAGAGATTTAGAGTAGTAAGATCTGCGGGAGTGATGATTTATGGCAATGGAGACTCATGGCACATCTATTTGAACCCTTCAGTAGCGGTAACGTCACCTGCCGCAATCGCATTGTCGTTTCGCCCATGTGTCAATACTCCAGCACCGATGGCTATGCCAACGACTGGCATTTAATCCATCTGGCGAGTCGGGCGATCGGCGGTGCTGGCTTAGTGTTTACTGAAGCAGCGGCGGTTGAACCGATCGGTCGCATTAGCCCCGGAGATTTGGGCATCTGGTCTGATCAGCACATTGAGTTTTTGGCAAAGATTACCTCTAGCATCCATCAATTCGGCGCAGTGGCAGGTATTCAGTTGGCTCATGCAGGCAGAAAAGCCAGTACGGCAAAGCCTAGCGAAGGCGGCAAAGCGGTGGATGCAAGTCAGGGCGGATGGGACGTAGTTTCCAGCAGTGCGATCGCCTTTGACGCAGACAGTCCGATTCCAAAGGCGCTAGATCTGGAAGAAATTTCGCAGATCAAAGATGCCTTCGTGCAGTCAGCGCGGCGCTCTCTAGAGGCGGGCTTCAAGGTGATCGAGCTTCATGCGGCTCACGGCTATCTGGTGCATCAGTTTCTCTCGCCCCTAGCCAATCAGCGACAGGATCAGTATGGCGGCAGCTTCGAGAACCGGATTCGTCTGCTCCAAGAAATTGTGGAAGCAGTCCGTGCGGTTTTGCCAGACGCTTATCCCCTCTGGGTGAGGATTTCGGCAACCGATTGGGCAGAAGGCGGCTGGGATATTGAGCAGAGCGTCGCTTTGAGTCACAAGCTGAAGTCTCTAGGAGTTGATTTGATCGACTGCTCTTCGGGTGGTTTGATTCCGGGCGTTCGGATTCCGGTGGGCGCGGGCTATCAGACTGCATTTGCCGATCGCATCCGCCGCGAAGCCCAGATTGCGACCGGAGCCGTTGGCATGATTACCGCTCCCGAACAGGCAGATCATGTGATTCGGACGGGAGCCGCCGACGTGGTGCTGCTGGCACGAGAGCTGCTCCGCAATCCCTACTGGGCGCAACAAGCTGCCAAACAGTTGAGGCAAGAAATTCCCCGACCCGTGCAATACGATCGCGCTTGGCGCTAAATTGGCAAGTCTATGAAACTGCTCTTACCTGCCGAATTCGCTGACGAGCTAAAGCCTCACCTCTCACCCGATCGCTATCCCGACATTCAGCTTGCCTGGGTAGACAGCCAGGGCAACTTTGAAGGTGATCCGAGTGATGCAGAAGTATATCTCAACTGGTTTTATCTTAAGTCCGCAACGCTGCAAAAAGTGTTAGCCGCCGCGCCCCATCTGAGATGGCAACAAACTCCTAGCGCCGGGGTCAATCATATCCTCACACCTGCCTATCTGGAGCGCAAAATTTTGCTGACCAACGGTGCCGGAACCTTTGCCGTACCGATCGCCGAGTTCGTTATGGCGTATATCCTCAGTTATGCGAAAAGCCTGCCCAAGCTGAAAGATCTTCAGGATCAGAAAACATGGCTGCGATCGGACTCTGCCGCCGGAGATTTGCCCTTGCAAGAAGTTGAGGGCACAACGCTGCTGATTGTGGGGGCAGGCAGCATCGGACAAGAGATCGCCAAGCGTGCCCATGCTTTTGATATGCGAGTTTGGGGATCGCGACGCAACCCAGACCCCCTGCCTCACTTCGATAGAATCGTGGGTGCAGATGAGTGGCGATCGCTCCTTCCAGAAGTCGATTATCTGGTGTTGGCAACGCCCCTCACGCCCGAAACTCGCGGCATGATCAACGCGGCAACTTTGCGCCTGATGCGATCGACTGCCTACCTGATCAACATTGCGCGAGGCGCGGTGGTAGATGAATCAGCCCTGCTCACGGCACTCCAGGAAGGATGGATCGCTGGAGCAGGACTAGACACATTTTGTACAGAACCCCTGCCGGAAGATAGCCCATTTTGGTCACTGCCCAATGTCTTTGTCACCCCCCACTGCTCCGGCTTTTCTCCCCGCATTGCCCAACGGACGATCGCCCTATTCCTCGACAATCTCTGGCGCTATCAAAATGGCGTGAGTTTACGGAATCTGATCGATCAAACGGCGGGTTATTAGTGTGGATGAGTAGGGGGTGGATGAGTAGGGGGTGGATGAGTAGGGGGTAGGTGGGAACTCTCATTCACCCATCCCCCCATTCACCCCAAGCTCTTATCAAGGGGATGGCGACCGCAAAAAAGGGCGCAACCGCACCACTTCACCAATGACTATGACGCAGGGCGACAAAGCCTGACGAGCAGTTTGCTGAACGATCGCCTCCAATGTGCCCGTCCAGAGTTGCTGCTCTGGATGCCCCGCCCAGCGGATAATCGCGATCGGCGTTTGGGGCGATCGTCCCTGCTGGATCAGGCGATCGATAATGTCTGGCAGGTGTGCTGCCCCCATCAAGATTGCCAAGGTGTCGAGATGAGCAAGGCTTTGCCAGTCGAGCAGTTCTGGCTCATGGGCGCTAAACACGGCAAAGCAGCGGCTCAAGACCGGATCGGTGAGGGGAATATCCATCAGCAGCGGAGCCGCCAGCGCCGAGGAAATTCCGGGCACCACTTCAAACCCGCAATCTGCCTCGCGCAACGCCTGAATTTCAGAACTCGATCGCCCAAAGATAAACGGATCGCCGCTTTTGAGCCGCACCACCTGTTTGCCCTGCTGACAATATTTCACCAGCAGACCGTTGATCTCCGCTTGAGGTGTGCTGGGTTTGCCTCCCCGCTTGCCCACATCTAGCTTCAGGCAGTCGGCTGGCACGATCTCTAGCAGAGCATCATCCACTAGAGCGTCGTAGATGACGACTTCTGCCTGGTTCAGAAGCCGCTGACCTTTGACCGTCAAATAGTCTACGCTACCCACTCCTGAGCCAACGAGGTACACCCTGCCCAGTCCCTCTATGCTTTCAGCGTTTTCGGAAAAGCTCATGCTAGATAACAAGCAAGGGGAAACAGAATATATTCCAGATAAAACAGCTTCCAAATAAACTGGTAGAACTGCGCGATCGCCTTCTGATCCTGCAAATTCACCTTCAGGCTTGTCGCCCAAAGCAGAATCAGCGCCACCAAATGCCAGCCGACAACAAAAGCAGAATTCACGCCGGAAATCACCAGTCCTGCCGCCACCATGCCGCCGTAGCAAACCGTCAGCACCCAACGCGCCAAATTAAACACCGATCGCTGCCCTAGCTTCACGGTAAAAGTCGTGATGTGATAAAGCCGATCGCCCTCCAGATCAGGAATATCTTTGAAGATGGCGATCGCAAACGTGAACACTAACACAAACAAAGTCAGCGCCCAGACCGTTGCCGGAATCTGCGGCGGCTCACCCAATTTTTGATTGAAGTGCAGGAATAGCCCCAGGTTGACGATCGCTCCGCGCACTGAAAAAATGCACAGCGAAGCCCAGACCGGAAACCGCTTCAGGCGGATGGGCGGTAGAGAATAGGCGGTGCCGATCAGCAAGCTTATCCAGACCGTTGCCATTAGAAACAGACCGCTCCCTGCCGATAGCACCAGTGCCAAAATGCCGCTCGTGAGGACGATCGCCCAGCCTAGCCGCCGCGAAAATTCTCCAGAGGCGATCGGCAGATGGGGCTTATTGATGCGATCGATCTCGACATCCTCAATCTGATTCAGCCCCACAATGTAAACATTGCCGCAGAGGCAGGCAATCAGCGCAGGCACCATCAACAGTAAAAACTCATAGGGCACCTCTTGATTCGTTCTTGCCCAGGCTATGACCCCGATTCCCAATACGCTGAGGCTAGTGCCAATAATGGTATGGGGACGGCAGAATTTCCAAAACGCCGAAAGCCAGGAGAGCGGCGATCGGGGTGGATGAGATTGCCCACGAGATTGCCCAGAAGATTGCCCAGAGCTAGAAGCAGAAGCAGAGGAACTTTCAGAAGAAATTTGGCTCATAGGTGCCTAAATGAGAGGTTCGGCTAGATCTATAGCAATTATCTGATCTAATCTGCGATCTAATCTAAAGTCTGCGATCGGGCAACTTGATTGGGCAACTTGATCGGGCGATTTGACAGGAGTATCTCTGGTAATTTACTTTTTGCGATCGCCCCAGAAACACAGCACAGCCTCGCATCAGAAATTTCTTTGTCAAGCCTTCAAAAAGTTTTCAAAAAACTTTGGGAACGTATTGGAATCTACTGCCGTCTGATCGAGAGTCACCCCCACAGAACACTCCTCTGCGGTGTCACCCGTGGGAAGAAGCATTCTGCCCCTCGAATCACAGAAGACATTGAGGTATCTTGATATGACTAATTCAATGACCAGCCGCGTATTTGGCTTAGACCTTGGCAGTCTCCTAAATGGTATTGATCTCGGCAGCATTTTAGATGATTTGTTGGGCAGCACCAGTATTTTTGACGGTTTCGATCTAGGAAATATTTTTGACTCTCTTTTCGGTAATGGCAACATCTTTGATAGCATTGACTTAGGCGATCTATTTAGTAATCTTGGCATCGATAACCTATTTGGATTAACGTCACTCACCGATATTTTTGACTCTCTAGGCGATCTCGGACTTTCTGACGGCTTAGACATTGGTGGTCTGGTAGACGACTTGAGCGGTCTGTTTGGCAAGATCAATTTGGGTAATTTGTTTGGTGGTCTAGATGACGACTACTACTACATCTTTGACAAAGCACCCGCCAATGATCTGATTAGCGGCTTAGGCAACATCACAGGTTTGACGAGCGAAGGTTCCAGCAAAACTAATGCTAAGTCTGTGAACCCCAAAAACGTCGATTTGCTGGATGGCTTCGGCAGCATCCTCAATGCCCTGGGTGAAGAAAACATTTTGAAGAAAGTGTCCGTCAAGCATGTTTTAACAGGTGATGCGATCGCTAACACCGTCAAAGGGCTGCGGGGCGATAATCTGCTAGTCGGGCTAAAAGGCAACGACATCCTGCGAGGCAATAGTGCTGAAGATCTGGCGAACGGCGGCAAAGGCAACGACAACCTTGTCGGTGGTTCGGGCGATGACGTTCTTGTAGGCGGAGAAGGCGACGACACGCTCAAAGGCGACAAAGGCAAGGACATTCTGATTGGCGGCAAAGGCACCAACCTCTACATCGGCGGCTCTGGAGACGATTTGTTTGTCCTAGATCTCAAGGGCAAACAAATCGTTCAAGACTTCAAAGCTCAAGACGACAAGATTGGCTTACTAGGCAGCCTCTCCTTCAACGATCTAAAGATTGCCCAAGATGGCAGAGATACGATCGTCAGCTCTAACAACAAAACGCTAGCGGTTCTGCAAGGCGTTGACAGCCAAGTCACTGCCAGCAGCTTCACACAGCTAGGCTAGATCTAGATTCTCTAGAGCAAGTATTGCTTGCCACTCAATTTCAGATAGGGGCTGGGGGACAAGCTGAATTCCAAACCAAGTTTCCGCAGAGGTGACGGAGGTGGCGATCGTCACCTCCATTGCTTTTTCAGCATCCCAGCCCTGCTCAAGCGGCATCCCTTCCATTGGCGTTTCAAATACCTGCCGAAATAAATCAGGATCAGGGTTAAGCCGGATGGAGCCATGCTGCAAAACGGCAGATTGACCCTGCGTTTTGCGATAGAGCTGAGCGCTGCCAATCAGCTTAGCGCCGTTGGGCATCACCAAGTCGGCTGCCGTTGCCGTACCAAAACAGTCAGGGTTGTGAATGTAGCCTCGTCCGGCTTCGCCATAGCGCAACTCAACGCCGAGCGATCGCCATCCCCGAATCAAAAACTCGCAGAGGTAGCGATAGGTCTGCATCCGGCTTCCTGCAATACCAGAGTCTATGCCCGAAGTGACGATCGCATAGCTTAAGTCGCCTTGGTGCAGCACCGCCCGTCCACCCGTAGGACGACGCACCAGATCGATCGGCTGCTGGTTCCAGGTTAGCGCCTGCCAAAACGCAGGATATTTTCGCTGATGGTACCCTAACGAGAGCGCGATCGGCGACCAGGTATAAAACCGTAGTGTCGGCGGAATACATCCCTGACAGTACTGATCAAGCAGCCAGCGATCGATCGCCATTTGCACCCTGCCTGGAGCTTTAAGGAGCGGAATCAATCGCCAGACTTTTGAATTCCAGAGGGCTGAATCAAGGAGGGCTGAATCAGAAAGGTCAGCCAAATTCGGCTTGCAGAGATTCGTCGTTGTCGTCGGCGATCGTTGCAACGATCGTGATATTCCGTGAGACTTCTGCTGGAGATAGCTCCGCCAACGTTCTTGTAGCGCAAACGACGACCTGATCGTCTGCTACCGCAAAGCGAGCCTCAAGGGTGCTATTCCAATTCATTTCCATCAGCTTCCGCAGTAGCCCTGCTTCGTTCTTTGCCGGAAGCTTCATGACGGCTGCCCAGACGGTTAACTCATCTTCGTCAGTCACGCCAGGAAGCTTGACGAAGACTTCAACGCTGCCATATTTGAATTTCCAGACGTAGCCGCCTTCTCCCTGGCTGACCATAGCACTCTGGTCTTCCTGCAAGCTGGCAATTACCGTTTCAATAATTTCCACGTAATTGAGCATAACCGTGTCATCTGCGTTGGAATCAGGCGATTCTAGATCCAGTTCGTAGGCAGTCATAAGCGCTGTCTTTACCGTAAACGTTTTGCCTAAACCAACTTTAGCGGCTATGGGCACGATCTGCTCAAGCCTGTAGATTTTTTTAGGTTTTCGTTACGAGAAGGTGTTCTGCCACACACTTCTAGTCAAAACTGAACCTGAGGATGAATTTTTGTGAGCGGTGCGCCGCTCACAAAAATTCATCCTCAGGTTTAAGCGAAGCCCAAAAATCTACAGGCTTTGAAGACGGCGCTTCTAAAGCAGCCCCACAAAATGCAGTGGTCCTTGTCCGCTGATTAGCTCGACTATCAGCGCAATAAAGCCAATCATGGCAATGCGTCCGTTCCATACTTCAGCCGAGGTCGTTAGCCCCCACTGCCAGCTTTCTTGAGGATACATCTTCACCATTTTCTTCATCTGCGTCGCTTCCGAAAGCTTGACGCTGGGAGAATTGACGGCATCCATGACCAAATCGGCAAGCGCCTCGATAAAGACCGGATGGGTATTCAAAGCGGGGACGCGCCGGAAGTCGTGAATTCCAGCTTCCTCAGCAATTTCCCGGTACTCCATGTCAATTTCTTGCAGCGTCTCAATGTGCTCTGAGACAAAGCTGACGGGCACAACCAGCAGGTTATCGACCCCCTCGGCCGCCAGTTCTTTAATCGCCTCTTCTGTGTAGGGCTGAAGCCACTCTACAGGGCCAACGCGGCTTTGATAGGCCAGCGTGTAAGCATTAGGTCGGTTCAGCGTTCTCATGATTAGAGCGGTGCATTGTTCGATCTCCTGCTGATAGGGATCGCCTGCCTCTTCCACATAGCTAACGGGCACCCCATGAGCGCTAAAGAAAATATGAACGCGATCGGGATTCTCCACCTGATCGAGCTGTTGGGCAATGAGATCTGCCATGGCTTGCAGGTAACCAGGGCGATCGAACCAAGACGAAATCACGGTGTAGTCAATTTGGTCAAGAGCTGGCTCTTCCTGCCAGATCTTTTCGAGCAATCGAAAGCTGGAGCCGCTGGTGCTGATGGAAAACTGAGGGTAGAGGGGCAAAATTACGAGCTGCTCGATGCTGTCGCGCTTGATGCGGGCGATCGCCTCCTCAGTAAACGGATGCCAGTAGCGCATCCCCACATAAACCTGTACCTCTTGCCCCTTCTGTTTCAGAGACTCTTGCAGCGCCTGAGCTTGCTCTTCGGTAATGCGGCGCAAGGGTGAACCGCCACCAATCAGCTTGTAGTTTTCCTGAGACTTGCTGGCACGGCTCGTCGAAATCAGCCACGCCAAAGGCTTTTGCAGCCATGTGAAGGGGAGGCGAATAATTTCTGGGTCAGAAAATAAGTTAAATAGAAAGGGGCGAACATCCTCCAGTTGGTCTGGTCCGCCTAAGTTGAGCAGTAAGACTCCAACACGACCCATAATGATTTCGATTCCCTTTCCCTTAATATTTGTTACCGACTTTAACAATAATTTTTCTATATCTTAACTTGCTTTAGTAGAATCAATTCGCAACAACTCGCTTAGACCTAATTTAAAAGTGGCTCCTGCTTCCTCCTCCAATATTGACATAGACACACGGATTGCCCAGGCAAATCATCGTTTGAAAACGGCAAAATTGGGGCTGCACATTGAGCGGCGCGGAGAGAAACTGGCGTTACGGGGCACTTTACCTCCCCGACCCGGAAGCCCTCGGCTACGTCCGCATCAGCAGCGCATCAGCCTTGACTTGCCTGCCACGATCGCCGGACTAAAGCAAGCTGAAAATCAGGTCAAAATTGTCGCGGCTCATCTGATTGAAAACCGCTTTGACTGGCGGCAGTACCTACCTGTTGCTGGGGGCGGACGGCTACATGAGATGGATTTGGTTCAAAAGCTACAAGCCTTTGAGCTGTATTTCCTACAGCACTTGGCTCAAAACCACCCGCCCTCCTCGGTTAGAACCACCTGGGAAAAAGCCTATCTGCCCTACCTGAATAAGCTGAGGACGATCGCTCAATCTTCTACCAACCTCAGCTTGCCAGAGCTAATTTACGCCACGGTTTACGCCACGCCAGCGAACTCGCGTAGCCGTCAGGTCTGCTGCACTGCCCTCAAAGCCTTGACAGAGTTTCTGCAAATTGAGCTGCCTGTAGAGCTAAAAACGCTCTGGGGAAACTACGGCACCAGCCAAACCCAATCTCGTGAACTGCCTACCGATCAGCAGATTATTCAAGTCTACGAGCAAATTCCTAACCCGTCCTGGCGATTTGTTTACGGCATCATGGCGACCTTTGGGCTGAGAAATCACGAGGTCTTTTTCTGTAATTACAGCACTCTAGCCAACGGCGATCCTGAAGGCATGATTGAAGTGCTAAACACCACAAAAACTGGAAATCATGAGGTGTGGCCGTTTCTGCCAGAATGGGTCGATCGCTTCAATCTCAGACAAATTCAGCTTCCTGCGGTCAACACTGACCTCAGCCAAACAACGCTCCAACGGATTGGGCAGCAAGTCACCTGCCAGTTTCGCCGCTATCAAATTCCTTTTTCGCCCTATGACTTGCGCCATGCTTGGGCAGTCCGTACGATTCACATTGGCTTACCTGACACTGTCTCGGCTCGAATGATGGGACATTCTGTGGCAATCCACACGCGTACCTACCACCGTTGGCTGACACGCCGCGATCAGCAGCAGGCGGTCAGAACTGCATTGAGTCAAATCCACTGAGAATAAATGTCTTGCAGATTAGAATCTTTAGGTTGGATTGGATGAGGCGGAGCTTCCACCTAATCCAATCTAAGGAGATTTAATGCTCAAATGTCATTCATTTTGTGTAGCTGCTTTACAATTTTGCTTTTTTGATTGACACTGAAGTTTCTGGTCATTTGCCTCTAACGGCTCGATATGCAAGTGCTATCTACCGAAAGGCTGACCCTTGTTAGTTCGACATCTGCTAGAAATGAGGCATCCGATAAAATAGGGCATCTGCTAAGAGTGATCTGCGATGCAAAATACAGCTGAATACAGTTGCGCTTACTGCGGTGAACCCAATCTCACCTTTGTAGATTTTAGCGCCGGGGGTCAGCAGTCTTACATCGAAGATTGTCAGGTTTGTTGTCGCCCTAACGTTCTGTTTATTGGCATTGATGAAGAGACTTTAGAGATTGAGATTAGCAGCGAGTATGAAGGCTAGAGGCAACAGGCATGGCGATCGCTCTATTGGGAGTTGTGTTATTTTGCAGCTCGATTTGTCAGTTTATATTCCTGCCAGAAACCCTGCTCAGCCTACATCTGCCAACCTGGATGGCTCTAGGAGGGTTTCTTCTGACGTTTGCTTGGCTGATTGGTGACTAAAAGCTGAATCCTTGTCGCTCAAGGCATTAGGCGGTCTCGGATTTGAAGGTTGTAGCTCATAACTAGGGAATACTGAATTTAAGGGCTACTCGAAGCTCTCTGTCAAAAAGATTCTCTGTCAAAAAAGTGCTTGTTTAATATCGTCTCACCTGATCGAATGTAATTTTCTCCAGGGTTCAATGACTTATCTGAGGCAGCGTACGCAAAACCCAGCGCCTTTATCCGCGATCGAGCTATCACCGCTCAAAATTTTGCTGGTAGAAGATAATTTGACTAATCAGAAAGTAGCGCTGAAACAGCTTCAAACCCTAGGCTACCAGGCAGAAGCGGTTTTAGATGGGCAAAAAGCGGTGGAAGCCATTACCCAACTTGCCGCTTACGAGCTGGTGCTAATGGATTGCCAAATGCCCGTGATGGATGGTTATGAAGCTACTCAAGCCATCCGAGATTGGGAAAGTCAGGCTTTGGAGCCAAAGAACAGAATCATTATCATTGCAATGACAGCCAGCGATCTGCCGCAGGATCGAGAGCGATCGATTGCGGCTGGAATGGATGATTTTGTCAGTAAACCCGTACGCCGAGATGCTTTAGCGGATGTGTTGCAGCGCTGGAGTCAGCTACTTTTGGCGAATCAGGCAGAGACAGGCACTTTACCCCAGACTTCCGTGACTCAGGTTGCTGTGACTCAGGCGGGCGAGTTAGGTGCTGATGCATCAGACTTAGGATTTCTTCAAGCTCCTGCTCCAGAACACCTTGACCTAGAACACCTTGACCTAGAACACCTTGACCTAGAACATCTTGACCTAGAACACTTACATCTGCTGTCGGACAACAGCCCAGAATTTGAGCTAGAGCTGCTGCAACTTTTTGTTACAGACTGTACAGCGCAACTTGAGCAACTGCATCAGGCGATCGCCACACAAAACCTTTGCCTAGTCAATCAGACTGCGCACCACATTAAAGGTGCAAGCGCTAATGTGGGAGCAAAAGTCATGCAGTTTGCTGCCGATCAGATAGAAACATGGGCATACCGGAAGCACCTTGACAGCACCGACCCTTTGCTAGATCAGTTATCAAGCTCTCTTCACCACATTAAAGAGTTCGTTGACCGTCACTCATCGGGAGTGCTTTGAAGCTTCGGAGTCTCCTTGCGTCGCTGCCGCTAGTTTGCTTAGGCGATTTCTAGAGAAAGATTTACCTCTGGGTTGGGGCAGGTTTCGACAAGAGCTTTGCATCTAAACGATCAGTGACTCTCCAAACCTGCCCTTACGGGTACTTTGTTTTCTAGAAATCGCCTTATGTCGATGTCATTCTGGTGAAAGTGAGCTAGAGATCCAATCTACCCCAGTCTTTGCAGCACTATAATCGATCGCTCCATAACGGCGATCGTTTGGTCATGGCTGTAGCGCTTGCCGTGCTTTATGAAACGTGACTCCTGAGTATCAATCAGAGTTTCCCATTCGGCATGGGCTAAACCTTCGGGAAGTACAAACTCCATTTCCTCATGGTGGGCGTTGTAGAACAGGAGAAAGCTGTTGTCGATAATGCGTTCACCGCGCTCGCCGGGAGTCGGAATAGCTTCACCGTTGAGGAAGATGGCGATCGCCTTAGCAAAGCCTTCATTCCATTGCTGCTCTCGCATGGCGCTGCCATCGGGGTTATACCAAGCAATATCGTTGACCCCAGAGCCGTGAATAGCTCTCCCCTGAAACCATTTGCGCCGTCGAAAAACCGGATGCTGCCGCCGAAAGCCAATCAGCTGGCGCGTGAAATCTAGTAGCGCCTCGTTATCTTCTTGCAGTTCCCAGTTCACCCAGGAGATTTCATTATCCTGACAGTAGGCATTGTTATTGCCCTGCTGCGATCGCCCTATCTCGTCACCACTGAGCAGCATGGGCACCCCCTGAGACAGCATCAATGTCACCAAAAAATTGCGCTGTTGCCGCAGCCGCAGAGCCAAGATTTCGGGATCGTCGGTTTCGCCCTCTGCCCCACAGTTCCATGATCGGTTATGGCTCTCGCCATCACAGTTGCCCTCCCCGTTTGCGTCATTCAGCTTGTTGGTGTAGCTGACCAGATCGCGCAGCGTAAATCCGTCATGGGCCGTCACGAAGTTGATGCTGGCGCTGGGATTGCGACCATTGTTCTCGTACAGGTCAGAGCTGCCTGTAAAGCGATAGGCAAAGTCCGCTAGGCGGCTTTCATCACCGCGCCAAAAGTCCCGGACGGTATCTCGATATTCACCGTTCCACTCTGACCACAGCAGCGGAAATTCGCCCACCTGATAGCCGCCTTCACCCACGTCCCAGGGTTCGGCAATCAATTTTACATCTGCCAAAACAGGATCTTGATGAATGATGTCAAAAAAAGCAGCAAGGCGATCGACTGCGTAAAGCTCACGGGCAAGTGCCGATGCCAGATCAAACCGGAAGCCGTCCACATGCATTTCCAGCACCCAGTAGCGGAGGCTGTCCATGATTAACTTTAAAACCTGGGGATGCCGGACGTTGAGCGAGTTGCCACATCCGGTAAAATCCATGTAGTAGCGCATCTCTCCTTCTACCGTTCGGTAGTAGGAAACGTTGTCAATGCCGCGCAGCGACAGCGTCGGCCCTAAGTGATTGCCTTCACCCGTGTGGTTATAGACCACGTCTAAAATCACTTCAATACCCGCCTGGTGTAGAGCTTTCACCATCTGCTTAAACTCGATAACCTGCTCTGCCGCATCGCTGCTGGCGCTGTAGCCCGGATAGGGCGCAAAGTAGTTGATGGAGTCGTAGCCCCAGTAGTTGCGGAGTCCCTTGTCTTTGAGATGTCCGGGGTAGGCCAGGAAGTGATGCACAGGCATTAGCTCGACGGCGGTGATCCCTAGAGACTGTAGGTGCGAAATGGCGGCTGGATGCGCCAGACCTGCGTAGGTGCCCCGCAAATCCGCAGGGATATCAGGATGGAGCTGGGTAAAGCCTTTGACGTGAAGCTCGTAAATAATGGACTCATGACGGGGGGTTTGCAGCAGCAAATCGTCTTCCCAGTCAAACGTGTCGTCAATGACAATGCCTTTGGGAATAAAGTCAACGTCGTCTTTTGTACAGAAAGACAAATCGCGGTCAGCGTTGTCCCACTCGTAGCCAAAGATCTCGCTACCAAAGGTAACATCTCCTTCGATCGCCTTGGCATAGGGGTCAATCAGCAGCTTGTTCGCGTTAAACCGATGCCCTTCTAGAGGCGCATAGGGGCCATGCACCCGAAATCCATATCGCTGTCCTGGCCCAATGGAAGGCACATAGCCATGCCAAACAAAGTTGCTGATTTCTGTCAAAGAAAGACGAGTTTCGCGTCCCTTTTTGTCGAACAGACAGAGATCAACTCCTGTGGCATATTCTGAGAACAACGCAAAGTTGGTTCCTTTTCCATCCCAAGCGGCTCCTAGGGGGTAGGGTTTGCCAGGCCAGAGTGATAAGTACATAGATTCAGCAGGGTATGCGATATGCAATTTGATGGACTTTAATGGCTCGATTGCCTATGCTTCAAAGCTAGGGTAGCTAGGCCACAGGATAGCCAAGCCACAGCAGCCTTGAGTTACCACTTTGCGATCGTAAACAATCATAGCGATTCTGCGAAAAGATAGATATTACTTCGCTAACTTCAGATTTACTAACTTCAGAGTCTTTGCCTTCTTGAAAAGGTGACTCAGCAACCCTTTTAAAAAATTCGTACCCAGATTTAGCGCGATCGATTCTTCCGCCCTAGATAAAGACTTATGAGCGTTTTGCTTCGGTTTTGCCCATACTGAGGGCAGAATTGCGCTGGCTCAACCTATGGTGTTTCCATCCCATGCTTCTGCTGATCTGCCGAGTAAAACGATCGCCAAGGCGGTTAGGACGGGGAAATTCAGGGTGGGGCGCGAAGCGCCCCACCCTGAATTTCCCCAGCAAACTGGCGACCGCTATGATTCCTCTCATAGTCGCTCCCTAGATCTGTTTCTTTTCCTAGAAATCTTTGAGCGGGAGGGTGGCATTCAATCCTATGTGCAGGAGCTGCTGCATAGCTATTTGGTTTGGAGTAGGCTAAAAAATTGCTCAGCCGATATTTTTCTACTGCGAGATCAGGTGGGTGAAAATCCTTTTCAGTCTGAACACTTGCAATTTCGTTACTTCAAAACTCGCTTTTCGCTGCTGAGTCGGGTGAGATTGGCGATCGCGCTCTGCCTCCACCTCTTATACCACCGTCCTCAGCGCGTCTTTTGCGGTCATGTTCATCTTGCGCCCTTAGTTTGGCTCCTGTGCAAGCCGCTGGGGATTCCCTATATTGTCATGACCCACGGCAAAGAAGTCTGGGAGCCACTGCCTCAGCTTTCACAAATTGCGTTGCGGCAAGCCGATCAGATTTGGACAGTCAGCCGCTACAGCCGCGATCAGGCCGCCGCATCCAATCGGCTTGATCGAGCAAAAATTCAGCTTTTGCCTTGTCCAGTGGATGGCGATCGCTTCAGGCTAGGGGACAAATCTCCAGCGCTAGTCGAGAAATACCAATTAGCCAATGCCACGGTGATCCTGACGGTGGCGCGGCTCTGGTCTGGCGATATCTACAAAGGCGTGGATGTGACGATTCGGGCTTTGCCTGCGATCGCTCAAGCGTTCCCCAACGTTAAATATCTGGTGATTGGGCGAGGGGATGATCAGCCGCGACTGGCAAAACTGGCGATCGATCTGGGCATGGGCGATCGGGTGATTTTTGCAGGCTTTGTGCCTACTGTTGATCTGGCTGATCACTACCGTCTTGCCGATGCTTACGTCATGCCCTCTCAAGAAGGCTTTGGCATTGTTTATCTAGAGGCGATGGCTTGCGGCATTCCGGTCATGTCGGGCGATGCGGACGGCTCAGCCGATCCTTTGCAGGATGGAAAACTAGGCTGGCATGTGCCCCATCGCGACCCAGCAGCGGTGGCAGCAGCCTGTGTAGAAATGCTGCAAGCTCAGGAAAAGGGCGATCGCCGAGGAGAAGGAGATTGGCTGCGATCGCAAACCCTTCAACACTTCGGTCAGGCTGCCTTTCGCCAGAGATTGCAGCATTTGCTGAGCTTCTAATCCCCTAGTTTTGCAGCACCTGCTCGATTCGCTGCTTCAAGGTTTGATCTTGACGGGCAATCGAAAAGATCTGATTAAAACGCGGCACCTCTAATCCCGTGGTGGTAATAGCCTGCTCCATCCGCTGCTCAGTCGTCTGCTGAAGCTGCGTGATCTCGGTCAATGCCTGATCAAACTGCTGCTGCTCTTGCTCTGAGACAGGGGTGCTGAGCGCAACGGGGGCGTTAGGTTGATCGGTACCGGCTTGAGCACGAGGACGGCTCTGGAGAATCTCGTTGAATCGTGGAATGGGCAACCCCTTGGCTTCGATGATTTGGTTTGCCTGAGTTTGAGCCGATTCATGAATTGAGCGCATTTGCTTCAGCGCATCCGCAAATTGCTGAACTTCCTGAGCGCTCACGTCGCTAGACTGTCCAGATGCCGGAGCGCCAGATGCCGGAGCGTCAGATGGAGCAGTCGGCTGGGTTTGTGCCTGTGCGGGAAGACTGGCGATCGTCAATGCGGCGCAAATAATGCCGCTGGTCAGAATTTTTTTGAGCATGATGGAGGTCTCCGTGATTACTACAATGCCCTACTAAAAATGCTTTGTTGCAGTTTTGTAGAGCGATCGGCTCCAGTGGTTTTCATGATATCCCACTTGCCATTCAAACAACTTTGAGAAAAATTCAGTGCTGCTGATTTCATGTATGAATTTTTTTGGAAAGGGGCGCGGCGCGCCTCTTTCCAAAAAATTCATGCCCAGATTAAGCAATGCCAAACAAAAATTCTTTAAGAATAAGGGTTTAATAAGAACATCAGTACGCATTAAGATAAATCCAACGTCGCGATCGTTAGTCAAAGTGGGGCGAAGTGACCATGAATTTTTCTGAGGGCTTTACTTTATACGTTGCGTCTCTACTTGAATCCGATTAAAAGAATCTCTAAACAAAAATCTCTCTTATCGCGATCTTTATACTCACTTGTAGGTTAAAAATACAGCGGTTAGAAATGCGGCAGTTAGAAATACAGCGCAGATTTCTAGTAAATTCCATCACTTAAGTTCCATCACTCAGTTTTCAACGTGTCTCGTTTCTCTTCTTCTTCTCGGCTTCCCCGTCAGCGATGGCAGATTGCGCCATCGCAACCTGCTTTGGCGACGCATTTGGCGCAAACTAGCCAGCTATCGTCTTTGCTGACGCAGGTGTTAATCAATCGCGGTATCCATACCCCTGAAGCAGCACAGATGTTTCTGAAGCCAGAAACGCAGATCTTGCCCTCGCCGATGGAGGAATTTCCCGATTTGCCGATCGCCCTAGAGCTGATGTTGAATGCCATCGCCCACCGTCAGCCGATCGCCATTTGCGGCGACTACGATGCAGACGGCATGACCAGCACGGCACTACTGCTGCGCGCCCTGCGGGTGCTGGGAGCCATCGTCGATTACGCCATTCCTAGCCGGATGCAGGAAGGCTACGGCATGAATCGGCGGATTGTCGAGGAGTTTTATGAAGAAGGCGTGCAGCTAATTTTGACGGTGGATAACGGCATTGCTGCCCATGAACCGATCGCCCGTGCCCGCGAGCTGGGGCTGACGGTAATTGTCACCGATCACCATGACCTGCCGGAGGTGCTGCCGATCGCCAATGCTATTCTCAATCCCAAGCTTATTCGAGAGAATTCACCCTATCGGGGCGTTGCCGGAGTCGGCGTGGCGTACATTCTGGCGGTCTGTCTGGCGCAATGCCTCAACAAAACCCAGGACTTGACCACGCCGCTGATTGAGCTGTTTACCTTAGGGACGATCGCCGATCTGGCTCCGCTCACGGGGGTAAATCGCCGCTGGGTACGCCGAGGGCTAAAGCTGTTGCCTAAGTCGCGGATCGTGGGCATCCAGGCGCTGATTCAGGTCGCGGGACTAGGGAGCGAGAGAGCCTTGAAGCCAGAGGCGATCGGCTTTCGGCTGGGCCCTCGGATTAATGCGATCGGGCGGCTAGCTGACCCACAGATTGTGATTGAGCTGCTGACCACCGATGATGAAGGGCAGGCGCTAGAGCTGGCCATGAAGTGCGAACAGGTCAACCAATATCGGCAGCGCTTGTGTGAGCTGATTGAGCAGGAGGCGATCGCCTGGTGCGAAGCCACCCAGTTCGACGGCCAGAAAGAGCGCGTGTTGGTGATCGTTCAGCCAGAGTGGCACCACGGTGTCATTGGCATTGTCGCCTCGCGTCTAGTGGAGCGGTATGGCGTGCCCGTATTCATTGGCACCTATGAGGAGCCAAATGAAGAAGCTCCAGGTGCGGCAGTAGAAGCCAAAAAAATTCGCGGCTCGGCACGCAGCATTCCTGAATTCAATGTCTTTGAGGCGCTGCAATATTGCCGCGATCTGCTGGGCAGATTTGGCGGACATCGGGCGGCAGGGGGCTTCACCTTTGCGGCAGAGAATCTGGAGGCAGTGCGATCGCGCTTGCGTGAGTATGCCTACCAGCAGCTTTCACCCGACTGCCTCAAGCCTCTGGTGGCGATCGACACTCAGGCAGCCCTCGACGATCTCTCCTTAGATTTGTTTGAACAAATTGATCATCTCCACCCCTGCGGTATCGAGAATTCTGACCCAGTTTTCTGGACTCCCAACGTCCGTATCCTGGAGCAGCAGACCATGGGGCGCAATCAGGCGCATCTTAAGGTCACGGTTGTTCAGGAGCAAAGGGGAACATCTCAGCCCCTCAAGGCGATCGCTTGGCGCTGGGGAGAATATTACCCACTGCCGAGCCGCGTAGACATCGCCTATCGGCTGCGGGTCAATGAATGGAACGGGGCGAGAACCGTCGAGCTGGAGCTGATAGGGATGCGGCTGGCGGATGCCGCGATCGATGAGCGGCCAGACCAGTTACCAGATGAGCTGCCAGATCGATCCCCCGATGAATCGCCAGCCCAATCACCAGACCAACTAGCGAGTGAAGTGCGATCGTCTGAGCCGTCAAACGGAATTAAGCCTCCGACACAAGCCCATACCAGACTGCAAGAACCTCGAACCCGATATCTAAATCAGCCTGAGATAGAGAGTCCGATCCAGACGGCTGTTTTACCTGAAATCTCTACCTTGCCTGAGATCTCCGATGACCTGCCCTGCTTCAGCTTGGACGGTGATTCAGCCGTTGCTAAAGCCGTATTTTATTACAACAAACGTCAATATACAGGCAGCATCCACCCGATCGCTCACACCAAAGAGCTACGAATTCGCAACGCCAGCGGGCAAATTTTAGCCGTTCAGCCTCAGCAGCGGCAGGGCTTTCTCGGCAAGCGACGACAGGAATCTGAAGCGGTAGATGTCTCTCAGCCCAAATATTTTAATTTGATTCGAGCGGCTCTCTGGGCGCTGGAGCTGGCTCAGAAGCAGCAGATTCTAGCTGAAAAAGATCAGCAAATTGCCATCCTGACCCAGCAGGTTGAGCTATTGAATCAGCAGTTAATTCAGCGCGCCTATCCTCAGTCGGTTGATTGCCCCGACCCTGAAGCCTCGATCGCTCCCCCAGTTACGGCACGGCTGACCGAACCGCGATCGGCTGTAAAACCCGAAGCGCTGAAGCGACAGCTTAAAGCCCAGTTGGGTGAAACCGTTTGGAACAGCCTTAGCTCCTCTAGCCATCGAGATTTGACTGCGGCATACAGAAGCCTAGCCGCCATTCAGGTCGAACCCTTCACGGTATCAGTCGTGGACTACTCTGAAGCAGGGCAAAAGCTCGGCTTGGTCGTCGATCGCGAGATTGTTCAGCCTTTCTTCAAACAGCTTCACTCATTTTTGCAAACTACGGGCGATCGTGAGATTGGCGGCATTGTCCTCAAAGCCCGCAAGAAATACGCGCTGTCTCTACTGCCGCCGCTGTTGACTACAGAATGGCAGGAGTTGCGGCAGGAAGCGCTTGAGAGCTGCGAATCTTTGCCTCAGAGCTGCTGTCAAGTCATGACAGATGGAATTAACCCCCGCGATCGCGCTCTGATTCAAGCCTGCTTGCAGCAGTGGCAGCATCCCTTAGCGCAATGGTTTCTCAACCCAGAGGCAAAAGCAGCTTCGGCGATCGCTCAAATTGCTCAACTTCAGAGTATTGCGACTCAGCCTGAACTCTTCCTGCATCAGTGGCAGTTTGAATGGCTGCAAGGATTGATCATTGGCACTCCGACAGAGCCTGGAATTTTGTCGGCTATCTATAATGACAGTAACTTGTAGGCTAAGGATCATGTACGAGGTAAACCCCAATAGTTTTTTGGAAGTG
>NZ_JCACIN010000102.1:0-19411 GCF_059504425.1 Drouetiella sp. | reverse complement strand
AAACGAGGGATATCTTGATCATGCCGTAAGATCACCAAAAGTTGGGAAGAGCCCCCTATGTCAGTCTGCTGCACCAGGGTTGTTTGGCTGCGGTTGCTACACAGAACACATCAGATACTAACGACTGGTCAAATAGCGTGCTAAAAACGTTTCCACAGCATTAGTAATAACGTTCTCGATATCATTTTCACTGATTTCTAAATCTACAATCAAAAATCGAGGCCAGAAAATAACGTCATTGATCATGCCAAGGAATTGACGACTTGCCAGTGGAATATCTTTGATGATTAGCTTATCAACGATAACCTGAGCCTGTAGATAGACATGAAGACGTTTTAGAAACGGCTCCTTACCCCGATGATACAGTTCAGTTCCTAGCTCTGGAAAACGGGAAGCTTCGGCAATAATGACTCGAAATAACGGTTGAATATTGGGACTCATAAGAAGTTGAGCATACTCTTGACCAATTTGCATTAATGCCGATCGGGGGGGCAAATCAGTTGATACAGGTGTAGAACTAATCACATCGGTCTGCCAAACCTGCGCCATGATGCCGCCAAACAAGTCTGCTTTACTTGGAAAGTGCTTATACAACGTTGCAGTCGAAACTTTAGACTGCTGAGCAATGTAGTCAATGGTTGTGCGGGCGTAGCCAAATTCTAAAAAAGCAGTAAGAGCCGCTTTGAGAATTTCCTCTTGTTTCTGTCGGCTCACTTCAGCCCGATATTGCTCAAGTCCCATTATTTAATCTTTATGATAAAACGGTCATTTTACTTTGTCTATGATTACCCATAGTACTTCTAATCCTAAGCCACCTCAGTCTTCTGCTATGGTAAGACGAGTGTTTTACTTTACTATGGCGAGCAAACTCAATGTACCGTAAATTGCTACTACTGCTAGGGCTGTCCGTTTTCTCATTGATTCCCAGCGTGGCGATTCCTGGGGAAAGCTTTGCTAATGCCCAAACGCTCGATCGTGCTGCCCCAATGGATTTTCAGGGGCGCTACCTGGTTTCAGTTTCCGATGCCGATATGTTGGCCTCTGCCTATGTAGATGGTCAATTGGGACCGCGAGAAGGCGAAGATGCGCTGAGCGTCATTCCACTGGGTGGGCACGTTCGAGATTTACGCGCCTATGAAACAGAAGCGACGAATTCCGTTGCGGGGCCACCCGTTGCAGTTGCCGTGACACCCGATGGTCGCTACGCGCTGGTGGTGGAAACGTTTAGACCCCGACCAGAGGGCGATTGGCAAAACCAACGGTTTTCAGATCTTCAGCAGGGCGATCGCCTTTCGGTCTTTGATTTGAGCAATCCGACTCGCCCGACGCGAGTGCAGGAAGTGGCGCTGGGGGAGCGTCCTACGTCTGTCAGCATCAACCGAGAGGGTTCCTTGATCGCGGTAACTTTTCATCCAAACGGTGCAGGAACAGAAACGCCATTGGCGCTCATCCCATTTCAGGCTGGGCAGTTAGGACAACCGACCTTTCCTGAAGTGGCAAGCGTGTCGAGTGGAGAGGAGTTGATTCATGCGGAGTGGCACCCGACTCAAGACCTGTTAGCCCTAGTCAATTCGACCGCTGCGGAGGTGTCCTTTGCCCGCTTGACGAGCCAGGGCACTCTTGCATCTTGGGGAAATGTAGTGGAAGTCGAGAAAGCCCCTTTCATTGCGCGGTTTACGCCAGATGGTCGTCATATGATCGTCAACGGTCTGTATTGGGGAGCAGATGTGGAAGGGCGATGGAATGAAGCGCCACGCGGCAGTTTGCTGAGCATTCGGCTGGAAGCAGGTACCCAGGCAGATGGTTCTCCGCGTCACGCGGTGATGTCACGGGCAATAACAGGCGTGAGTCCAGAAGGCTTCGCGATCAGTCCAAACGGTCGCTATGTGGTGACGACGAATTTGGAGCGCAGCTTTTTACCCTATGACGACGATCGCATCACCTGGTTCTCATCGCTGAGTTTAATTACCCTCGATCCACAGACAGGTCAGCTAAACCATGTTGCCGACTATCCCTATGACGGCATTTTGCCTGAAGCTGCTGCCTTTGACGCTTCGAGCCAGTATCTCGCCGTGACGAACTACGACCATTTCGACGATCGCATTCAAGGTGGATCAATCGATTTCTGGCGCATTGCTACCGACCCGCTCAACCCACAGCCAATGCTGGTACAAACTCGCTATGCTGTCCCGGTGACACGGGGCGCACACTCACTTGTTCTTGTGCCATAGAAATTACCATGAAGCTCACAACATGGATTTCCGGACTGCTGCTGTTTGTTGTATCCATTGGTATAGCGATCGCCTTTTCTCATTTCACCGCTTCCTACTCGCCACTTGCCGCAGATGTAGGCTTTTCTCAAACGCCTGCATCAGCGGCAGCATCTCCAGTTCAATTTCCAAGCAACTACAGACAGCAATTTAGGCATTATGCAACGGTTGACTGTCCAAATAGCGGCGTGGTTAGACAGATGTACATTGATCGTCCATCACTGGAAAGCCTGAAAGCCAGTGAAGCCGTTCCCAGCGGGACGGTGATCGTGATGGAAACTCACTCTGCAAGGAGAGGTGATGGCGATCGCTTGGTTCCGACTCAACTCAACAACCTGTTTGTTCGAGAGAAGCGGCAGGGATGGAATATTAGCAATAGCGGCGAATGGCAGTCTGCCTGGTACAGTCCTTCGGGTTCGCTGGTTTCTGACCACCAAAATTCCTGTATTGGCTGTCATATCCAAGTGCGCGATCGAGATTACCTGTTTACACTGCCTGCTTTGCAGATGGCTGTAAGAACTGGGCAACCCCAATATCAAGAGACTGAGTTTGGAACTTCTGTTTGTCGATAGCAATTCCTCAGGCACTCAGTACCGACAAGTGATCGACTCAGCTCTAGATTGAGTCATCTACCCACCCACAAGCCGCACAATCCCAATGAACCTGATGTGGCTCTACTTGCACGATTGCTCAATTCCCCCAGTACTCTCCAGGAAGATCCTTTTTTCTAACAGTAACCCTGCCAATTTTCTTACCTGATATTCTCAATAATTCATCACCTGAAAATTCAAAACCAAGCTTGAGTGCTATTTGTGCAACTTCATCTGCTGTTGATGAAGCAAGCACCTCATTCTTAAGTGCAGTTTCAGACTGCATTTTCTTCAAAAATGCTTCGAGTTGATCTAAAGCCATATTTGAAACTCCTATTCTTGCTCTTTGGTGTTGCGAACTTGTTGGCGAAACTTATATTGGTAAGACCTATAATAGACCATCTTAAATGCTCAAAAACTGAATATTCGTGACTGCCAAATCTTAACCTCTGCAACAGATTTCATGGGCTGATCAGGGGCAAGCGATAAGGGGGCGATCGCTGCTCTCTTTATACCTTGAAACAGCCCAATATCAGTCAAAATTCAAGAGATTTTGAGATTAAGGTAGGTTGGCGATCGCCTGAACATTGAGGATTACACCCAAATGCTTTGCCTAAAGAATGCGATCGCGATCGATACCAAAAATCCAGTTCTGGGCGCGATCTGCTTTGCTAGCAAACCCAATGCCGATCCGATCGCAAATCCGTAATCTAAAAGCCTTGCAAAAACGTTCGTTTGTGCACTGAATTGAGAGCAACGAAACTGGCACACCTGCGATTGATGCGACACATTTTTCTAGAATATCAACACTTAGAAATATCAAAATTCTGATTGCTGCTGATTTGCCGTAGAAAGAGATAGATAGATTCCTGCCAAAACAATTAAGAAGGCGAAGCTATTGACCATACTGATTTGCTGACCAAACAGCACCATTGCTAGAAGAGCAGAAAGAACGGGAATAGTCAGCATAGAAACGGATATCAGCCCCGACGAAAATTGCTTTAGGCTGTAAGTCAATAATCCATGACCCATGACTTGAGAAACTAGAGCAAGCGCAAAAACTGCACATCCAGAGCGCCAAGTTAAAGAGAACACCCAATCACCGTTCAATATTAGGGCTGGAACGATTGCCAGACTGCCAATTAAACTGATCACCATCATGATGAAAGATGTTGAAAACTTGCTGCGCAACTGCTCAACACTCAAGATTGCGCTGGCTAAAAGAACAGCCGCCCCTAACGCGGCAGCATCTCCCGTCAATTGGCTGCTGGAAACGTGCAAATCTTGAATGCCGATCGCCACTACGCCTGAGATCGCTACCCCAAGCCCCAACACAAATCGCAAACTGAACTGTTTCCCTAGCAGTAACCATGCCCCTAGCGTCGTGAAGATCGGCATCATATTGTTCAATAGCGCCGAGTTTGCCACGCTGGTTTGGGTCAATGACCAAGCTGCACAGGTAAAGGAAGCCGCAAAGCCAACACCTGCAACAACAAACAGCGCTAAAGATCGCCACCCCAGCGCTTCATTAAATGATTTTTTAGCGGCTGCCATCTTTGACGAACCTAGCGATTGTTGAGCAAGGATATGTTGTAATCCTTCCCATCCACCAAAAGTAATGGCAGCAATCAGCAGACGATTGAAAGCGATCGCCTCTGGCTTAAGATCTTGCTCTGCAATCACAACAAAAATAGACGCGCAAGCGACTCCCGTCAGAGCCATTCCTAGAACGATGCCACCCCAGAAAGGCTGGACAACAGACCAGGCTAAGTAGAGGGCTTGTTTGAGCGTGGCAGATGATATGTGATTGAGGAAGTGAGCTTGCCATTGCCCAACGTCCTCAGAGACTTGTGACGATGCTTGAGGGACTGATTTGGGGGAGAAGACGGTTGAGGCAGTCATAGAAGCTTAAATACTGGATAGGGATAACCATAAAACTGTAGCTTTAACTACAAAATAAAGCGTACAAATTTTGTATACAATTAGTGTACATAAAAATAGTATGCAAAACAAGCAGCCCAAACAGTTGATTTGCCAGTGAATCCCAAGCTTCACGCCTGCTTGCATAGCAATAGGCTGGAAATCTTATGAGTCAAACTGTCATTCCATCCATTCAACCCAGCAAATTTCTATGTGTGAGTTAGTCGGGAGCAGAAAACTTGCTCTTGGTCATTATTTAGGGCGCTCGCTGTAACCATCCACAGAATTCAAAGCTTGAATTACAAGTCTTCCCAAGTCTAAAGTCATCACTTCACTGGTAATTGGATTTCTCCAACCCGTTAGCTGAATTTAGACTAATCCTTTTACCCAGTAATATCTACTATGGCTTTTGATCAGTATGCTCTTAAAACAAATCGTGTTCTTATGAAATGCCCGAACTGCGAATCAGAGCAGTTCCAAAAGAATGGTCATCGGAGCGGAAAACAGAATTATCGATGCAAGAATTGTGGTCGTCAGTATGTTGAGGCTTACGCTGCTAAGGGATACTCTGAAGATACGAAGCAGATCTGCATCAAAATGTATCGCACAGGTCTGAAACTGCGCGAAATTGCTAGCCTTACGGGAATTAGTCATGGCACAGTCTACAACTGGGTCAAGCAAGCAAGGCTACTTCCCAATACAACTGATGTGCCAGATGACACGATCTAAGAGAACGATGGAACTCTAGACTTCAGCTTATCCACTAAACTAACTTTCTGCTCCAGTGATGCTCGTGCATTCAGCGCCGCCTCAATTCCATCAAGATGCTGGGTTGCAGCAGCCACAGCAGATTCATCCTCACCCGCTTCAATATAGTTCAGGATAATGCTGTGTTCGTCTTCAGTGCAAAGCGGCATTTTTCGGACATCGTAAAAGTACGCTAGCGAGGTTTGCGGAATCAATTCCTTCAGAAACCGACTCAGAAATTGATTGCTGCACAGATCAGCTAATTGGAGGTGAAACTGCGTCGATAGACGTGTTAGGAGCGGGTAATCTTCTTCTTCGCAGGCTTTTCGCTCCGACGCAATCAAGGCACGTAAAGAGGCAATTTGCTCTGATGTAATGGAGAGCGTCACATCTCGAATGATTTCTGCTTCGACTAACCGCCATGCGGCATAGATTTGTTTTGCCTCGTCCAGACTCAAGCGGGCAACAAAGGCACCGCGATTGGGTTCTAGTTTGACAAGATAGTCGCCCGATAGCCGCAACAGCACCTGCCGGATGATAGTGCGGCTGACTCCATAATGTTCTGCCAACATCGCTTCTCCCAATTTGGTATCGGGCAGGAGTTGACGTTCGCAAATGGCGTTATAAAGCTCGGCGTAGATGACATCTTCACTTGGCTTTGCTTTAGTTTCTGAGTCAGAACGCTGCAAAACATCGGGCACGAACAGTCCTCCTTTTCATAGCTTTTGAGTGCTACAGACTTTTTCTTCTAAAATGCACACAACAATTGTATACTACAGTTGAATGCAATGGAAAAGGGAATCTAACAAGTCTTTCTATCGGCATTACAGCCCTAACATTACGCTTGGCAGACACGACCAGCTATTGTTATTGCCCTAATTGAGACTGCTCGATCGCTTGCTGAATATGTTCCACTTCTCGAATAACACGATATTTGCTAGCCATTAAATGTTCTCGAATAGCTTGTACCCCAGCTTCTACGTTGCGCTGCACCAAGGCTTCATAGATGGGGTGGTGTTCTAATCGAATTTCTAAAACATTTGAGTTGTGTTTAATCGTTTGAATTCGGAGCATCAACATTTTGTCAAAAATCTGGTCTAAGAAGGTCATTAGACAAGCGTTACCAGAGCTTCTAGCTAATAGACGATGGAACTGATAATCCAGATCGAGCAATCGGTAGTGAAGCATCTGCAACTGATTATCAGCGTGAGTTTGTGGCACAAACTGTGTGTGATCACTCTCAATCAATTTTTCTGCTTGATGCATGGTGTACTGCAATTCATGTAGATCTTCATGAGTTGCATTTTGACAAGCTTCTCGAATTGCTAATTCTTCCAATGCCATACGGCAGTGATAGAGTTCTGTGGCAGCCGCAGCTGAAATACTAGCCACTCGGACAATACCACGATCGTCAATCACGGCTAAATGATCGTGTTGGAGTAATCGTAAGGCTTCTCGAACTGGCGTTCTGCTGATCTGGAATTGTTCAGCTAACTGTAATTCTACTAATCGCTGTCCTGAAGCCAGTTCACCTAGCAAAATTGAGGTCTTGAGACGTTGGTAAGTCTGCTTCAGGATCGACTGGCTGTGGCGGAGATGTCGTTTGGATAAAGGCAATAGCAACTCCTCTGCTCTATATTTCAGATGGAGAATCCAAAACTAAGTTAAACACAGTTCTTCTTCAGCATGGGTAATCACGGCTTCCTGATTAGACTATACCTGAATTCACTAAATTACTTTGCTGATAGATTTAATACCTAAAAATATTAACTAATGTAAAGCAGAGTTTACAATTCCTTGCAATAACTTCTTCCTTTAATCAAACTAACCGCTTTTCAATCATTGGATGAATATAAACAGAATCAGGTCTTAATAACTCGCCTGTTGTCTCCATTGATCAGCTATTGAGCAAACCTGAAATCATCTAATCATTAGACAAGATTTTAATCATTAGCTTTAAATTCATTAAACGTTCTTCAGAAAGTGTAAGCGCAAATACAAAATCCTTCTAGATGGTGAAGTTAATTGGGTTCAATGACTCAACCATCCTTTCTTCCCATTCAGTTAGCTAACTGGAGTTTCTGAGGAAAGCTACGGGTGGTCAACAGAAGTATTTTTCCGATAACCATGAGCTGCTTAGACTAATCGCAGACAAATTTGTTTTCGCAAAAGGGATGCTATGACAACTGACGCACGAAAAAAACTGAATGGGGCAACCTCAGCAACCCACGCTGCCACAGGGAACATCCAAAATGCTTTGGCAGACGCTGCTGCTGGAGTCTCGCTACGGCAAGTCACTAAAAAATATGGTCCTGTCACTGCTGTTGAAAGCGTCACGCTGGATATCCCCGCAGGGTCTTACTGCTGCTTATTAGGGCCAAGCGGCTGTGGTAAAACAACGGTGCTCCGAATGATTGCTGGACATGAAGAGATCAGCAGTGGGGACGTGTTGATTGGCGATCGCCGGGTCAACGATATCCCTGCTGCTCAGCGTAACACTTCCATGATGTTCCAAAGCTACGCCCTGTTTCCACACATGACCGTGTGGCAGAACATTGAGTTTGGTCTGGAGATGAAAAACATCCCTGAAGCAGAACGCAAATCTCGCGTCGGTGAAATGTTGGAATTGGTTGGGCTAAGCCATTTGGCAAACCGTAAGTCTAGCCAGTTGAGCGGTGGACAGCAGCAGCGGATTGCTCTGGCACGAGCTTTGGTCACTCGTCCCCAGGTTTTGATGCTCGATGAACCTTTGAGCGCTTTGGACGAAAACTTGCGCGTGCAGATGCGCACTGAATTGCGCCGGATTCAAAAGCAGTTTGGTATGACCTTTGTGCAGGTGACGCACCACACTGAGGAAGCCTTCTCTCTGTCTGACATGGTGGTTGTGATGAGCAACGGTCGCTTAGATCAGGTAGCAACGCCTTCAGAAATGTTCAGAACACCCTCTTCTCAGTTTGTTGCCAAGTTCATGGGCGACAATAACATTTTCCAGGGCAAGGTGCGGCACTGCGTTCCCGATCCAACTTCTGGCTTAGATTTAGTTGAGCTAGAAGTAGAAGGGATTGGCTCTTTCTACAGTAGGGGACAGGCTGCACCGATCGGCTCTACTGCTGCCTGCTCCGTTCGTCCTGACCTGATGCAGATTGCAGCAGTCGGAAACACTAGCCAGCCGACCCATCGTGCCAACCATATCACCGCTCGGATCGTGTCGATCGAAATGACGGGCTATGTCACACGCATTGTGTTGATGGAAGAGAAGACGGGCAAAGACATCCTTTGTAAAGTCCGCACCACCGATTGGGAAGTAGAATCCTTCTCTGAAGGTCAGGTGGTTAGTTTGCGGTGGTCAGAAGGCAATTGTGTATTTCTTCCCTACTAGATTCTCCCTCACCAGAATTGAGAAAATCCATGTCTAGAATTAATCGACGCAGCTTCATTCAAGGAGGCTTGGCGGTTGGGGCGGCGATCGCAGCGACGCGCTGTTCAGCCCCCATATCCCAGGCTCCTAGCGGCACCCCTAATAATCCAGCACAAGCCCCTGAGATTAACAGCAACAGAATCAAAGATGTCGTGATTCGGACAGTCGGCACTGGCGCTGCTCAGAGCAATGACATTCGCGATCAGGCAGAAAAGGATCTAGGCTTCAAGATTAACATGCGGGCGCTCAGTACAGCCGAGGTCATCCAGATCGGCATTACGCAGCCTAAGCAATATGACATCTGGGACGGAGAATTCTTTGCCCTGCCGCTGGTCATTCCGTCTGGAAACCTTCAGGCGCTAGATGTCAAAAAACTGAAGCAATTCGATGCCGTTACGCCCATTTTCACGACGGGCGAACTGGCACCAGGTGCTAGAGTCAACTCGTCTCAGGGAACTGCACCGCGTAAGGTGATGTTCCTTAAAGATCAAAATTCGATTGAATTTGCGACGAGTCCGACTGACTGGGCAACGATCGTACCCTACCAATTCGGAGCCGACACGCTGGGCTATCGCCCTGATTTGGTGGGTCGCAAGATCGAGTCTTGGGCAGAGCTATTCAACCCAGAGTTTAGAGGCAAAACCTCGCTGCTGGATATTCCCTCGATCGGCATCATGGATGCTGCTATGATCACCGAAGCTCAAGGGTTGATGACCTTTGAAGATAAGGGCAATATGACCCGTGAAGAGATGGACAAGGTGGCGAAAATCTTGATTGAACAAAAGCAGGCAGGGCAGTTTCGCGCCTTCTGGAAAAGCTTTGACGAGTCGGTTAACTTCATGTCCTCTGGAGAGGTGATTTTGCAATCGATGTGGTCGCCTGCGGTGGCTGCGGTCAAGTCCAGAGGATTACCCTGCGTTTACGCGCCGCTCAAAGAAGGCTATCGCGGCTGGGGCGGGGGCATGGGTCTCTCTAAAAATCTCTCTGGTATTCAGCTAGATGCGGCTTATGAGTACCTCAATTGGGTGCTGGATGGCTGGATTGGCAGCTTCCTAATCCGCCAGGGTTTTTACAGCGCCACCCCGACCACCGCTCGCAAGTTCATGAAGTCCGAGGAGTGGGATTTCTGGTACGACGGCAAACAGGCAGCGATCGACATTGTAGACCCCTATGGCAAAAAGATTGAGTCAATTGGCGCAGTCCGCGACGGCGGTGGCTTCAACGAACGGGTTAGCAATATTGTTTGCTGGAATTCCTTCATGAAGGAGCAGGTCTATCTCGTCTACAAGTGGACTGAATTTGTTGTGGCGTAATTAGCGATTAGCAGCAGAACTCTAACTAGCGGAACTTTTTATGCAAGGCACTTTAGATCAAGCCCCCTCACAGCCGATCGCCTCGAAGCAACGTAGCTCAATTGATTGGCGACCCTATCTTCTCGTTGCTCCGCAGACAATCACCTTTCTATTTGCTCTGGTTCTGCCAATCCTGGCAATTTTTACCATCAGCTTTTGGAACTTCAACGGGTTTACTTCCGTTCCAGGGTTTACGCTCAATAACTATCTGGGAATTTTTTCGTCTCCGGTCTATCTCAAAACCTATCTCAACACCTTCAAGTTTGCGTTTTTAGTTTGGTTAGTTTGTGTTTTGATCAGCTATCCAGTTGCCTACTATTTAGCATTTCGGATCAAAAACTCCAAATGGCAAACCATCTGGTTCTTGATTTGTACCGTTCCCTTTTTGACCTCCAACATCATTCGCATGATCTCCTGGATTCCGTTCTTGGGGAGGGAAGGGCTGATTAACAAAGCGCTGATGGGTCTGCACCTCACGAACCAACCTGTCGAGATGTTCTTGTTTTCTGATTTCTCAGTTGTGCTGGCAATGGTGCATCTCTATGCACTGTTCATGGTGGCTCCGATTTTCAATAGCATGATGCGGATCGATCGTGCCTTGATCGCTGCCGCTGAAGATCTAGGCGCATCGGCTTTTGAGATCCAGAAGCGAATTATTCTGCCACTAGCGGCTCCTGGAGTAGCGATCGGCACTATCTTTGTCGTGACGCTAGTGATGGGCGAGTTTGCCACAATGCGGCTCATGAGCGGTGGCAAAGCCTCTTCTGTCGGGTATCTCATCAAGAACCAAATTGACAGCTTGCAATATCCGATGGCAGCCGCTAATGCTGTCGTGCTGCTTGCCATTACGCTGATGATTGTGTTTGGCATTCTGCGGATTGTCGATATTCGTAAGCAAATCTAGGACTTCTCGACCTTCCCTTCCTCGCCCTTTCTCTACAGGTTGACATCATGGCAGAGACGAAAAAAACGCCCTTCTCCGCTCATCTCCTTACAGGCTTCTTCGCCTTGTTTGTGCTATTTCTCTATGGTCCGATGATTGCTGTCTTTCTGCTGTCGCTGCAAGGCCCAGAGGGTCAGCTTACTTTCCCGATGCGGGGGTTTAGCTTCCACTGGATTGGTGCCGTATTTGGACAACAGCGGATTGGGAACTTTGTAGAAGCCTTTGGGCGATCGTTCTCACTAGGTCTAATCGTCATGGTGATTACAGTTGTCTTCAGCGTTCTGGCAGGATTAGCGTTTCGGAAGAACTTCCGAGGCTCCAATCTAGTCTTCTACTTAACCATTTCCAGTCTAATTGTTCCGAGTATTTTGGTTTCGTTAGGCGTTGGGGTGGTCTTCAATCTGCTGAATCTACCCATTCAATGGTATTCCTCAGCCTTAGCGGGACACTTGACTTGGACGCTGCCTTTTGCGTTTCTAATCATGCTGGGGATTTTTGGTCGCTTCAATCCCGCCTATGAAGAGGCAGCGCGGGATATGGGTGCCAGCGATAGCACAACCTTTTGGCGGATTGTTTTCCCTTTGATTGCATCTAGCGTTATTGGAGTCGGGCTGTTAGGATTTACTCTTTCCTACGACGAATTTACCCGGACATCCTTGATTTCTGGAGAAACCAATACGCTGCCGCTAGAGATTTTTGGAATGACAACCAATGTCACGTCTCCAGCCCTTTACGCACTCGGCACATTGACAACTATTTTCTCGTTCTTGCTAATTGGCATTGCCTTATTCACCATGCAGAAATTGGAGCAACGCCAAAATAAGCAGGAAGGATAGCGAAACAGATACCACTAGCTAGGGGAAGGCGAATTGCCTTCCCCTTTTTTATTTAAAGCTTTTTACGCTTGAGTATTTCTAAAAAGGCATAAATCGCCGGAGAATGAAGGGCATCCGCTAAAACGGCAACACCGATAACCCGTGCTAGCGGAACAGGCAATGGATAAACTTGCACCGTTGCAGGAATGGGTTCTGCTGCTAGTCGGGGCAAAATTGTAGCGCCCAATCCTTGGGCTACTAACCCAACGATCGTGGCATCTGTTCCCACCTCGTAAGCTACTTTCAACGAGTACCCAAAGCTACGGGCATGATCATAAACCTGCTGCATCATCACATAATCGACAGGGGGCATGATTAACGGCTGAGCCACGAGTTCTTCCCAAGTCAGCCGATCGCCTTGAAGCTTGAAATGCGGAGGCAACAGGGCCACATATTCATCTTGCAAGACTTCCCAGGCTTCTATGCCTGTCGTCGTGGGCATGAAGGTAAAGCCGATATCGGCACGCCCCTCTCGTAGGGCTTGCTCCACTTGAGGATAGTCATCCTGTTCGGAGAGACTGACGGCGATCGCCGGGAATCGTTGGTGAAATTCTGTAATCACCGCTGGCAATAAATAGGTCGCAATGCTGCGGAAAGAGGCAATTCTCACCTGCCCGCCCTGTAGTCCGCGCACTGATTCTGCCGCTTTCGTAATTTCATCGGCTTGACGCACAATTTCACTAGCATGCTGCACGATTTGCTGGTCCACAGGGGTTAAGTGAGCACCGTGCCGCCCCCGCAAAAACAAAACGATGCCCAAATGGTCTTCAAGCGCCGCGACCGCATGACTCACAGCAGATTGAGACATCTCTAACTGCAAAGCAGCCTCAGTGAAGTTTTCGTAGTTCGCCACCATAACCAAAATCCGCAACTGCGAGAGCTTCATTTGATTTTGAGGATTGACTTTCACTTTTCTCGGGTGCTCTCTACATGGCTATCATCGAATCTTCTCATGGATATGATGCAAGTTAGTTTTTGTATCTTATGCTACGGTTTCTTAAACTAAAAGCATAAACAAAAACCTACAGCGAGCAAGCAATATGAAATCCCAACTGAACTGGAACGACGCTCAAAACTCTGGAACCGCTACCTCTCAATTTTTTCAAAAAACCCAGCGCGGTCTAATTGATCACCTAAATAACTTCTGGCAAAGTACACTTGCTTACCTTAATCCCTCTTCCGAACCTCGCGTGTGGCAAAGTCAAGACGCTGGTAAAGTGACTTGGAATGCTTATGACCCTACTACAAGAGAGTCGATTGGGCAAGTCTCTGTTCAGGAACTGCGTGTGTGGTTAGAAGAACTGCACTATCAAAACGTCTAATTGTGATTGCAATATTTCAAGCCTTACTTTGCCCAGGTCTCTGCAAACTGTCAGAACTGGGCTTTTTTGTCTCTAGCTTTTTGGCTTCTTTACAATATGGCGCTACGCGCTATGTCTCTAAAAATCTTCCAAGTTGAGGAAACGGAGATTCAATCAAGCTTGACGATGGAACGGGGGTTTCAGCTTCTCGGAACACATTTCAGTATCAATTTCTCAGAGATCTTATGTGCCAGTGAGCTTTGAGAATCTCAAACACCCTGAATTAAGACATCTTTAGGCTTATTTAAGCAAACTCAGACTTTCAGCATGAGTAGTTGCGATGGACGCAACTACTCTAAATGGTCGCTTGTTAGATCGAGTTACATCTGGTCTTAGCACATTTCATTTTCCTCTCAAGAGTAGAAGTTATTACCTTCAACCCTCTCGGAAGCCGTAATCCTAAGATGGTAAGAACACAGGTATCTCCTTGATTTTCTCTTAAAAAAGGAAGGTTTTTACTAAGAGCTCTACAACTGTTTCAACATCTGGGTTAGTGGTTCAGATAGCCCCGTACTCTCAATCGCAGGAGGACGACTAGAATTCATACTTGGTTTACTCATGACTCGCGCCAGCATCTCAGCCGTCGCAACGGCAACAACCACATTATCAATCAAAGGCACGCTGACTCGGTCTTGAATTCGTCTAGGAATCCCTGCCACGGCTGCTCCGCCAAAAACAACGCACTCTGCCCCATCTTCGTTGACGCAGGTATTGGCTAAGTCTGTAAGTAACGTCAAAGCTCGGTCTTGATCTTGAGCAATCTCTGCTCCAGTCAGAGGAATCGATCGCACAGAAGCCACCCGGCTTGATATTCCCATTGCACTAACCTGCTCTTTGAGCATGGGCACCCAGCGTTCACCGCCCGTCAGGATCGAGAAACGAGTACTGACCTGCATCGCAGCGCCAATTGAGGCATCCATCAAGCTGATAATGGGGAAAGAGGCAAACTCTCGCATCGCTGGAATTCCTTGTGCGCCGAAGCCTGCCAGAATCGCAGCATCAATGTTTTTGTCCTTCGCCAATATTTGAGCCAGAGCATCAACGGCGGCATGACTAGCGATCGCCATCGTAGTGCGGGTGCCAATGTACTTGGGGCCAAACGGTGAGGTAACTTCAACAAACTCTGTGCCAGGGCTGGCTACTTTCTTCGCTTCGCGGGAAATCAGAGCTGTAAAGTCGGGAGAACTATTGGGGTTGAGCAGCAGAATCCGTAGCTTCGTGGGAACTCCAGAAATTGGTTCAGGAGAAAATTGAGAGCTGGGTGTTTGGGCAATGGCTTTTTGGGCAAATAGGGTTCCTGCAAAAGTAGCGGCAGATGCGCTCAGTGCACCCACTAAAACATCACGGCGTTTACTCATAACTCACACCCAATGAAGACATCAATGTATTGAGGTATACCTAACATGCTATTGAGCCTAATTTTGCAGCATTGACTGCAATTTGTAGTAAATTCACCTCTGCGGGTAGGTATATTAGGCAATCGCCCCGTCATTTCACAAAGAAGTCTTCGGCTAAAACTGCCTTTGCTTAGATTTGCACAAAATACAATTCAAGATGTCTCTTTTTGCCATTGCTTAGTCACAGTGGGCACAGGGGTTTCAGGGCATGGTGTTTTGGGTTGTAGGTTATGAGGTGCGATCGCCTCCAACCCTCTCTAAAATGACTGATTGGAGCTGTAACAAGTTTGCATAGGCTTTCGCCTGATGCTTCATCAGATAAACCTCAGTGCTTGGGTCTAGCTTGTTCACGCTCAAATCTGCGCCAATCTCTAGAAACCCGGCACATTCGGCACAGATGGCGATATTTCCAGGCTTCGGAGCAGTCATCCCAAAAGGATCTGCTGCATGGGTCATCTCGTGACCACACCAGGGGCATGAGCTTTCGGGCATTTCAGATTCACTCATTGCGATCGTCCTCCTCTTGGACTGCTGTTAGCTGCCTAAGGTTGTCTGCTGATGAAAGTTGCAGAGTATGGATCATAGTGCCATACTTTGCAACTTAACGATCGCCTCCCATTCAGCTTCGTCTAGATATCAACCACGGCTCTAGGTCAGATGAGGTTGTGAAGTCTAGTAGTGCCACTACCAAGCGGTCTAGCTCTTCATTCGATAGAGTTTGAATCTCTTCGGCAACAGCAGGGGCGATCGCTCCTAATCGAGTATTTGTCTCCCGGTCGCTTGCGATACCCATCATGCTGCTGTTTTTGACTCATCTACAATTTCAAACTCTGCTCCCAATTGTTCTCGAAGCAAATGCAGCACTTCTTGGGCGGCAAGGTTAAATCGTTCTCCCTCAATTGCTTTCCACTGTGTTTCCCTTGGAGGATTGTCCCAATCTAGGAATGTATCGTACCAAGCTAAAACAAACTCGACGCGATGCATAAGAGTGGAGGTTATGGGCAGCTTGGAGCTATCAACTGTGTAGCCTAAACGATCTCTAGTTACATCATTTGCAGCCCATAAACAAATGCCAGCACCAGAGTCAAAGAAATAACGGAGTCTATACACTGACGGATCTAATCTGTTCAACTCGTATCCCTGAATTTTACGCCAGTCCTTGTTTCCAGTGGAGTAGGAATCATGACCCACCGCTGGAGACTGCAATCCACACCCCAATAAGGAAACATCCCACTATGACGCTCTATTTGAAGGGCGATAAGCGTCTCACGCTTCACTGTGGGTCAGCATTCTATAGAAGTGAATTTCCCCATATCCCATTCAGGCTTTGGCAGTGATTCCTTGATTGAGCTGACCGAGGTTCGTTTCAATGAAGTTTGCCTTGCCTAGAGGGATGGCTATCTTGCCCAATATCTCAACAAGTTTGTAGCATCTGTGATGCATTTCGGTGAAAGAGGGATTGAGCGACACTTCCACAATGTAATTAACCCTTTCCAATGCTGGAGGATGGTTGTAGGTGTCCCTTGAGGCTGCAATGGCTAGCCCATGCTGCTGAGGTGCTGGCTGAGGAGATCTTTTGCGGCTGCTCTGCTGATGATTTTTATTTCAGGTTTGAGGCTTCGGAGCGGTGGTGTAAAAGCGCTGCAACCAAAGAACAGCTAGATAAAGCCTACGCAGGGATCACACAAGCAATATTGGCGTTAGAGGTACTTTTAGCGCATCGACCACTGCAATAATCATGCTCTAGCCCTGCTGGGAACGGTGGGGCTTTTGTTGGCTTGATCGCCCAAGTTAATGATAATGGACATCTTAACAAGCATGACCCGATCGGAAGGTTCACCTATTAAAAACCGATCGGGGTCTGTTGTGTCATGCCAGACAGGGCTTGTTGAAAGATCCACGCCACAGGAGCGCTGTATTGCCTAGAAATCAGCCGTACAGTCCCGTGACCAGTCACCTCTGAAAATGGTGCCATAGGTCTTGAAGCAGCTGCCATCATTGGCAGTTTGATTGAACAGCTCTCGCTTAGGCTCCCAGAACAAACCTGTGAGCATTTGTCCCCGAACCCTGATGCTTTGGCTGCCCACAGGCAGTGTGACGGTTTGTTTTTTACCGACCACCAGACCAGAGACTTTGACTTCGTTACGTTGTCCATTGGCGGTGTAGCTAACTTGGTAGTCCGCAACATAGCCGCCCTGGTTAAAGACGGTGACTTTGGGGCCAGACAAGGCTAAGGCAGACATGGAGATTGCAGGAACAGCGGCGAGAATCAAAGCTGAGACTGAAGCGATTTTACGTAGCATGTTGTTTCTCCTAGTTTTGTGTCAGTGTTCTTGGGCTTCTGAGGATATAAACGATCGAAAGTTTTGAGTTATGCAAGGTTAGGAAAAATTAGCTAAAGGTTGCGATCGCAGCCTTCAGCTCCAGAGAATCTTGAATTATCCACAGCCCTGTTCTGGTGTTTAGCCTAATTTAGAGAAGATTTTCTTGTGTAACTCCTAGTTTGTATCTTCCTAGTTACACAAGATTCTCAACCTATTTCCTCAGCAGATTCTTTGAGACGGCAGGCTGATCTTTGAGGCACCTCACCCAAATTGCCGCCTGATAGAACTCCCCTCTCTGCTCTAACTCAAAGCCGCCTAACAACAGACCTAACCACACTTCAACCCACGGCATACTGAGGTAACGACACAGTTCAGTGAACGAAATCCTCTCATCAGGCGTATCTTGCAGCCTTCGCTCGATCGCCTCTGTCCAGAAAGACACCTTCTCCTCATGAGCGATCGCCAGCACTTCCTGGCTTCTCTCTGCTTCATCCGCTACCGCTGCCTCTAGCTGCTCCACCATCGCCAATACTGCCGCCTTACCCACTGGAGCTACTATCGACCCCTCTGGTTTCTGGGTTGATTTCACCCGCTGCTTCCGGGGTGAAATTGGCTCCATCAACTCACTCAAATCCACCGCCATCGTCTGCCGCACCACCTCGGCAAAGAAGCCACGCTCGACAATGGGATCACGAGAGGACTCCTCCCACTCCGTCATCCATAGAGCCGATCGCGCTACACAAAGCTCAGCCACTTGAAGCAACGCCTCTCCCGCAAACCGCAGTTGCTCAGACTCAGGCAAATGAGCCACTGTTGCTTCCACAGCATCCAGCATCGACTCCACATCCAAGAACTCTGGACTTTGCTGTGCCCTTTGCAACTGATCCCACAACGCTAGCTCCAGCTGCTCTGCCTTCACAGACGCTCTCCTACCTGACGACAATGCAAATGCTCAGCATGGTAAGAGCAAGGTCGGATCGGACATTGGGAAACGGAGTGCTGTTCCTCACGGGCAAAGCGCTCAAATCCACTGCGGCGATCGTTGCCATAGCGCTGGTAAAGCGCCTCCAACAATTGACGCGCATACTCCTTGACCATTCGCGGGGGTAGCCCAAACGTATGTTGGGGTTGCGTCATCGCTGTCGGCTTATTTCCCAGCCACAGCTCTGCACACAGCGCGTGGATCACCACCGCGTCATTAATTTGTCGAGGCTTGTCCACATAGGAATGCAGCACCACATAGGGAACTTCAGGAATCGGCACGACTAACTCTTCCATCTGGGATTGTCGCCTGACACCTTGAGTGCGACCTTTGCGGTAGTACGATCGCCGACTGCGGCAAGTGTCATCGTTCCAGCAGCCATCACCACCCCGATCGGTCTCATGCAGCTTGCGGGCTTCGCTCACCGTTAACAGACTGCATGCCCAACACTTCTCATTTGTGGGTCTACCCATAGTTCCAAATATCACTTTCAAGTTTCAGGGCGCAGAGTAGAAGCTTGTTTGAGTTGACCTGCCAAATCAGCCTTATTCAGAGTTCCTTCGACAACTTGAATAACGAGCTGATATTTTTGACTTTGACTGAGCATTAAGACGAAACCATTCAGCCGTAAAAAAGTATCCATGACAGCGAAGGCAGTGCGTTTATTCCCATCCCAGAACGGGTGGTTCATCGCCAGATGAAAAAGATAAGCTGCCGCCTGCTCCCAAACTGTGGGGTGAAGGAGTTGTCCCGAAAAAGTTGCCTGGGGTTGAGACAATGCGGACTCCAGTAATCCGAGATCACGAACGCCTGAAATACCCCCAAACTTTTGAATCTGTCGGTTGTGAATTCTCAACACATCCTCTAAATCAAGAAATTCAGGAGCTTGCAAGACGACGATACACCTCTTCATTTTCTTGTTCTGAGGCAAGGTAAGCTTGCCAAACGCGATCTTCGGCCTCACCTAGCTCAGAGCTTTTCAACTGACGAATAGACTCAAGTACCTTTGACAGTAGAGGCTCAGGAAGTTGATCAAGCTCCTGAATAATCAGATCTTTAGTACTCATAACTATGATGATTTGCCTAAACAGCTCGGCTTTTATCCACGTCTTCATTATCGGCGAATGGGAGCTCCCTTTGAGCAGAGTGCATAATATTCTTACAATATTCAGATAGAGATATAGCGCTACGCATGTACGTTAGGACATTCTTTGAAAGCAGCATCAACGCAA
>NZ_JCACIN010000101.1:0-20293 GCF_059504425.1 Drouetiella sp. | reverse complement strand
TATTTCATCTGTTGCACCTACGGATAGAAGATGCCAACTAACATAGTCCCTGAGGGGGTTTGTAAAGTAGTTTGTGTCAAGAGAGGAATATTACAGTGGAAACCTGCCTTCAAATTCAATAGCAAAGCGATTCAAAGCGGCTTTCCAATCTCGGATGGGCATCGTCCATTTTTTAGAGATATGGGCGATCGCCAAGTAGATGACCTTCATGGCTGATTCATCGGTGGGGAAGGAACGATGATTTCTCAAGACCTTACGCAGAGTCATGTTCATAGATTCAATGGCGTTAGTAGTGTAGATGGCTTTACGAATGTCAGGCGGGAAAGCAAAAAAGGGAATAATCCGGTTCCAGTGATTCATCCAGGATTTGCTAATGGTGGGGTATTGCTTGTCCCAACGCTCGGCAAAGTCAACTAAAGCCTGCTCTGCCTCGGTTTCAGTGGCAGCAGTGTAAATGGCTCTAAGGTCAGAGGCGACCGCTTTACGGTCTTTGTAGGAGACGTAGCTGAGGGAGTTTCGCACCATATGAACAATACAGAGCTGCACAGTCGTTTGCGGAAAGACCGTTTCAATGGCTTCTGGAAAGCCTGTCAGTCCATCGACACAGGCAATGAAGATATCTTTAACTCCCCGATTTTGCAGTTCGGTGAGCGCCGAGAGCCAGAACTTTGACGATTCATTCTGAGTCATCCATAGCCCTAGCAACTCCTTCTGGCCTGCGAGATTCACCCCTAAAGCCAGGTGAATAGCTTTGTTAATCACCCGTCCTTCATGCCGCACTTTAACCACCAGAGCATCAAAGTAAATGATGGGGTAAATCGCATCCAGGCTGCGGTTCTGCCAGAGTTTGCGTTCTTGCTCCACCGCTTCAGTCACATTGGAAATCAGGGTATGAGATACCTCTACTCCATAGAGGTCTTGCAACTGTGCCTGGATATCCCGCGTCGTCATGCCACGAGCGTACAGCGATAAAATCTTGTCGTCAAAGCCGTTGAATCGCGTCTGCCCTTTGGCAATCAACTGTGGCTCAAACGCTCCATTGCGGTCACGGGGGATACCAATCTCGGATTCACCAAACTCCTCTTTAATCATCTTTTTGCTCTGTCCATTGCGACGATTCTTGGGGCGTTCTGGCTCTGGTTCTGCCCTTTCCTCAGCTAGGTGCGTGTCCAACTCAGCACTCAAGCATCGCTCTATCAGCGCTTTAGTCAGTTGTTTGAAGATCCCACCTTCACCCATCAGATCTTCAGGATGACGATATTCTTTGAGCAGTTCGTCAATTAATTCGGGTCGAAAAGTCATGGGGTTGTGTCTCAGGTAATGAGTTCATTAGATCTTGTTTTGACCTTTGACACAAACTATTTTACATACCCAGACAGGTATCGTTTCTAATCCTATTTAGTTAATTGATTTAACTCGTTTGACAGAAGAACAAGTTTGCAAGAACAGGTACTTTTAAATCAAGGGCTCCGCAAAGACTCAGAAGACTCAGCAAATATCAGCAAACTTGCTGAAAATACTTAAGGTTGAATGACCTAGGAACAACAATGACAGCACATAAATTTGCCCTGTTCAGCGGTATTTTCTTCATTGCAATCGGCATACTTGGCTTTATTCCAGGTATTGTGACTTCTCCCACGACTCAGATCGATCCACCCTTGATTTTAGACGGTGGCTATGGCTATCTTTTTGGTCTATTTCCAGTTAATTGGCTGCATAACATTGTGCATCTCTTGGTTGGTTACTGGGGATATACAGCATCGCGTAATTATAAAAGCACCTTGTTTTACTGTCAGGGATTCACTATCCTCTACAGCCTGATTGCAGTTATGGGTATTTTACCTGTAGCAGGTACCACTTTTGGACTAATGCCAATCTTTGGCGGCAATGTTCTATTAAATTTAGTTGCTGCCGCAATCTCTGCATTCTACGGTTTCATTGCAGAACTTGAACCAGATTTGGTCGGTTTGGAAAAGTAGTGTTTTTGATATCGATCCGTTTCTTGAAAGCATCAGTTCTTGAAAACGTAGAGAAACCCGTCTACGGAAGATTCTTTTTTAAGTAACGCAACTTGTTTAAGTGACGCTGAAATCATCTTTGGCAAGGTAAGTTTCTAGAAAAGTCTGGTTTGTACCGATCTATCACTGAAATATTCAGTTCTACCGTATTAAGCTTTAGGAGTGAAATTATGAAACCAACCCAATACTTTGCGCTAACCATTGGAATTATCTATCTCATTATGGGTGTAATGGGAGGTAGCTCAACCTTCATCCAGCCTGCTGCTATTGATCTTGACAGTACGAATATGGTTGTGACTGCCTATAGCAACTTATTAGGATTGTTCCCTGTCAATTCGGCTCATAATGTTGTTCACCTACTAATAGGTATTGTGGGTATCGTGGCGTCTATTGCACTAGACAGTTCTCGACTGTATAGCGGAGCTTTGAGCATTTTCTACGGCTTGCTTGCCGTTATGGGATTAGTGCCGATCGCCAGTTCCACTTTTGGCTTAATTCCTTTATTTGGTAACGATGTTTGGCTTCACGCGGGTACTGCTGCGATCGCTGCTTACTTTGGTTTCATCGTCAAACCCGATCTATTGGAAATCTCCAAAGTACCCTCCCCATAGTTAAGTCTCTCAAAATCTTCTAACCAGAGCTATTCTTATCTCTAGTTAGAGTCTAAGACGGAAATCTGCTGCAAAATTTAGAGGTCAATCATGCAAACTACACAAAAGTCTGGCGATCAAGAGAAGTCACGTAGTCAAGAGAAAGCTCCAATTGTAGGAAAGGCTAATTCTCAACTGGCTTATTTTCTACGCTACCTTTCGTTAGCTCCTGTTTTGGCAATTCTAGCGGTGTCGATCGCCATTACAATTTGGATTCTGATTAATGCCAATATTCCCGATCGACTCTTTTATCCAGGGTAGAAACGGTTTAAATGTCCTTGCTCTAACTCAGGAGACCATAGGCGTAGAGTTTTACTCTTACGCCTATTTTTTACGGCTATTTTTCTTTGATGCAGGTTTCAATAGCGGCTCAATGCGATCGCCTTTGAGATTGTCAGTCCTGTAGGGCAAAGCGGACTTTAGTGTGGACGCAGAATAGGGAGGCGATCGGTTTGGGCACTCTAAATCTGGAAACCCAAGGAGGATTTGAGTATAGTCGATACCTGTTTAGTCCTGTGTCATATTTAGAAATTAGGGTTGGCAACTGCGTCTAGATCGGCGAAGGTGTATGAAGCGCGAGGGTGTTTTATGCAGAAGAAATACATTGTCCGATTAAGCGAAGAAGAACGATGTGAGCTACGTGAAGTGATTAAAAAACTAAAAGGCAGTAGCCAAAAGGTTAGACGTGCTCAGATCCTGGTGAAAGCAGATGTCGAAGGAGTAAACTGGACAGACGAGCGCATTGCTGAAGCATTCGGTTGTCGCACTAAAACCGTAGAAAATATTCGGCAACGATTGATTGAGAAGGGTTTTAAGGAAATCCTGAATGGGTCGCCTCGTCTGAGTCCGCCGACCCCAAAACTGCTCGATGGGGAACAGGAAGCTCGGATCATTGCCCTGCGATTGGGATCACCACCGCAAGGATACGCGAACTGGTCACTAAGGCTATTGTCACGCAAAGTTGTTGAACTGGGCATACCGATAGCATTAGTCATGAAACCATCCGACGCACACTCAAAAAATGGCATGACCAACCGCAAGATTCAGTACTGGGTGATTCCACCGACTGAAGATGGGGAGTTTGTCGCCCATATGGAAGAAGTGCTGGATATACCTTGCCCATATCGCTCTCGTTTGTGATTACGGCGGCGATAGACACAGTGCGGTTGGCCATTGATGCCAAAGCGATTCGACTCAAGCTGGCAGTTGACCCAGAGGTGGGGCAGGTTTTGGGTGACGCAGCACGGTTGCAGCAAGTGGTTTGGAATCTCTTAGCCAACGCCGCCAAGTTCACGCCGTCTGGTGGACAGATCACCGTGACGCTCACGCAAGTGGAAACCTGTGCCCAACTTCAAGTAAAAGATACGGGCAAAGGGATTCACTCTACTTTTCTGCCTTATGTCTTTGAGCATTTCCGACAGGAAGATGGAGCCACCACCCGCCAATTTGGCGGCTTAGGACTGGGACTCGCGATCGTGCGGCAGATTGTGGAAATGCATGGTGGCGGCGTGCAGGCAGAAAGCCCTGGTGAGTTTCTGGGAGCCACTTTTACGGTCAGCCTTCCCCTAGCGAAAACCGGATCAAATCAAGTTCAAACGATTCGCTCAGACCCTCCCTCTGGTGACTTAAAGGGGCTGCAAATCCTCGTTGTCGATGATGAAGCCGACATGCGAGAGATCGCCGCCTTTGTCCTAGAACAGCAAGGAGCCGTAGTCATCACTGCCGCCTCGGCACAGGAAGCACTGACAGTGCTAGATCGCTTTACTCCTGATGTATTGCTCAGTGACATTGGGATGCCAGACATGGATGGCTACATGCTGATACAGCAGGTGAGGAGCCGTGCCGCATCAGACGGTGGACAAATTCCAGCTATTGCCCTCACTGCCTACGCTGGGGAGTTTAACCAACAGCAGGCAATCGCAGCAGGCTTTCAGCAGCATCTTGCCAAGCCTATAGAACCCATTGTTTTGATCGATGCGATCGCTAACCTAAGGCATCAGTCCCAGCAGCAGGAGTTCAAGCCGTAATGGTTTTGTTACCTGGATTTATAACTACGGCTATACTGCAAGAAGGGAAAAAAGCGGTGCTCTACCGAGCCATCCGAGTTGTCGATGATTTCCCCGTGATCATGGGGTATTTGAAGCGAAGCTGTCACCAGATGCAATTAGACCTAAACCAAAGCCTGAAACGACGTAAATTCGTTAACCAATAAAGACAATTTGAGAAGCATAGCAAATTTTTCAGTACAAAAGATCTGCTCTCAAACCCTTACTCTGCAGTGTTTTCAGCTTAATTGCACTTCATAACAGCTACGCTTCAATCACCCCTCTACTGCTGCAACGATTTAGATTGAGCAAAGTGAACACATGAGGGTGAACATTGCAGCCATTGCGCCTAAAGATCTCAGCCTTCTATGATGTTTCTGCTCATCGGCTCACAGATTTGCCTCCAGCTTCCTCCAGACATTTCCTCACGAGTTTGCCCTTGCTCTTGGCTAGTGGTTGTCGTCTCTCGGCTCCTATTACTTTCGAGCATTTGAACGCTGGTTCCACCATAGGCGACTTTCACCCCATTAGTTCATGCCTTGGGCATACACATAGGTCACTGCATCGGACGATCTAAACACGCTGAGGCTGAGTTACGCTTTACCTGTCGTCGCTGAGTTCAACCCTTATCCCGCTTATGCAAAGCACAGTGAAGCAGCGCCGGAATGGTACAAATTTGCCGCACACTGACGCGGAAATGTAGACCGAGCCAATGCCCTTCGACTGCGAGCGCATTGTTGACTCCGGTCTCGGGTGGCTCATCACGATGGAGAAGTGACATGGTGAAACCAGCAAAGAACACGATTTGCCTTTGGTACGATGGCGACGCCGAGGATGCGGCGCGGTTTTACGCTAAAACCTTTCCCGATTCATCCGTTGGCGCGGTGCATCGTGCACCGGGAGACTTTCCGTCCGGGAAAAAAGGGGATGTGTTGACGGTCGAGTTTACGGTGATGGGAATTCCCTGCCTCGGGCTCAATGGTGGAGCTGCGTTCAAGCACAACGAAGCATTCTCGTTTCAAGTCGCAACCGCTGACCAGTCCGAAACCGATCGTTACTGGAACGCGATCGTCGGCAATGGCGGACAAGAGAGTGCGTGCGGGTGGTGCCAGGACAAATGGGGATTGTCCTGGCAGATTACGCCGATTGCCCTGACGGAAGCAGTGACCGATGCCGATGCCAATGCCGCCAAGCGTGCGTTCGATGCAATGATGCAGATGAAAAAGATCGACATCGCTGCCATCGAGGCGGCACGCCAGGGTTGAGGCGGCATCCTCGAAGCGTGCATTCCGGTTCTGAGCCAGCGGGTGACAGCGCTGGAGTGGAAGATTCAAGAACTTACAGCGCTGGTAGCTAAATAGATTCCCCTCATGGGTACCTTTTTAGTCGCTTTTAGGAAAAAGAAGATCTAGGGAAGTAGGTAAAGAAGTCAATCCAATTTGCTTCTACTACTCTAAGGAATCGATCATGCAAGTTTCTCATCAAGCCCCTCAAACTCAAACCCCTTGCCATAGAATGCCTGTGTTACGTCGTAACGATCAGCAAACGCAGCCAGACGAAATGGTAAAGTTTTTGCAGCGCCGATTGAACGCTTATAACTTCCCTCTTAAGATTGACGGGTTCTTTGGTGCCAAAACTGAAGCAGCCGTCATTGGGCTTCAAGAGCGAGGAAATGATCATGATCCTTCAGTAGTAGTCGATGGGATTGTTGGACCTCGAACTTGGGAAAGCCTGGCAGCTTGCGTCATTATTCGGGAAGCCAATTAGTCATCCCACTTGAACTACAAATAAATGAGGGAGTTCTTTGTCGCAAGCTGGCAGAGAACTCCTTTTCAATAAGTGGCAATTTTACTAGGGGTTGAGCCGAGATACGGATACCGTTGGCGAATCGATGAGAGAAAAATCAGCAATCGCTGAATTCCAGTCATAGCAAGAATTGTAGCATTGGGCACTTTAGGTACTGAGTTAACCTAAGAGTGAGATTTCAGAGGCTTTTATTTTTCCTCTGGTCAATTCGCCAACGGTATCTGTATCTTGGCTCAACCCTTAGTAAAATTGGCTTAGGAATCGTTACTTTACAGCGTTTTTTTAAGACAGATGGCGGATTGCATTCAAAGTTTATTTGAATAAATTTGAGAGGGTGAGCAAGCATATTGCCAAGTTTACACGCTCCCAATTTAGACTAACCCTGATAATCAATGCTTAACATATTGCAATAATTCTCTGAGTGATCTAGACTGGGTGAGTTATCCTCCGAGCTTTCTCGCCAGTGTTCCTCAAGTAGGATGATCATTGCAAGAAGCATAGTCTTTCAGATCGCATCTGCCTAGCATCTACCCTTCAAATGTTCAGTCCGGCTATCGGTGACTCATATGATAGCTTCTAGGACGATACACAGAGCTTTGCAGTCTATCGGAGCTTAGTCTTTGAGCTAGTTTTAGTCTCACCCCAAATATTTCTACATTTATTCATTGAGTAATTCAATGAGTCACTCATCCTTTGATGCGTAGAGAGCTAAGTTATTTAGTCTTTACGCAGGCTTGGGCAGAAGCGCAGGTGCATTATCTAAAGCAATTTCCATTTCTGAAAAACGATTTGCCATGTGTTTCCCAAAGAATAACTTGGGTTTAGAATTATGCTGACCCCATCATTTATTCAGTCCAGTCAACATCTAATTTCGACCTGCCAAATAGAAAGCCCTGATAAGCTTGTTAACCATCTTCAGTCCTGTGGCCAAAAACAATTTACAGGTCAGCTAGAGATCAAGCTATTAGAAATTCAGAGTGCAACGTGGCATTTCTTTTTCCGGTTGGGGCGACTGGTCTGGGCAAGCAGTGAGGTTCACTCTATTCGACGCTGGTGCCGTCAACTGACTCAGCATTGCCCAACCCTACCCGAATTTGATGTTAAAACGCCCTTGCACCACTGGAATTACGATGCTCTGGCAGAGTTAGTGCGACAACGGCAGCTCCCCCATGAGCAGATGTCCGCCATCATTCAAGGTAACGTTGTAGAAATTTTGTTTGATCTCATTCAACACTGGCATCAGCATCGACAGGCGAAAGTTCAGCTCTGTTACAAGCAGCTTGTTGGAGAAGCGATCGCCTCGGCTCCAGTACTTATCCGAGCCGAACCTGTTTGTCAACAAGTCAAACAAGCTTGGGAAACTTGGCAGCAGACCGGATTAGGCCATCTATCGCCCAACTTAGCTCCAGTCATTTGGGATACGGAAGAATTGCGGCGACAGGTCTCACTCTTGGCCTACCACAATCTCACAACTCTAGTGACAGGCGATCTCACCTTCAGAGATTTAGGCGTTAAGTTAAAGCAAAATCCGCTGTCTCTGACCCGATCGATCTTGCCCTATGTCCAGCAAGAAATAATGGGTTTTGTGACAGTAAAAGATTTGAATTATTCTGTTCGTCCTCCAATCTCCCCTTTATCTCATGCACGTTCTAGTTCTGCTTCTAAAAACAGTCCTTTAGTTGTCAATATTGACGATAGCCGATTTGACCACTTGGCAATGAATCAAATCCTCAGTCAGGCCGGATGTCGGTTTATTAACGTTCGCGATCCTGTTCAAGCTTTGCCCATTTTATTGGAGCAAAAACCCGATCTCATCTTTCTAGACTTATTGATGCCCGTGACAAATGGGTATGAAGTTTGTGCCCAAATTCGTCGTATTTCAGTTTTCAAAGACACACCTGTGATTATCGTGACTGCAAGTGATGGGATTGTCGATCGCGTACGGGCAAAGCTGGTGGGTTCTACAGGGTTTATCTCAAAACCCATTGAATCTGAGAAAGTAATGCCAATTTTGCAGCAATATTTGGCGATCGCACCGTCATCCCATTCTCAGCAGTCCAATCAAGTTTGGTCTCCCAGCTATTAGAGAGTATTTGACAAGAACCCACTGCTGCGTCGCTCCTTTTCTGGCTTGCCGCAGGCTCTAAGCTCATAATCCTGAGGGATCGCTCGATTGCGTGGACGCAGCATTGGTCAATTTTTGTTCAAGTTCCCCACAGTTGGAAGGTCGAGGGCGAGTGCAGAACTTTTGATTCTTCACTCCCTCTTAGATTTACCGCGTTCTGATGTACCTCATTCTGACCTTATGACTACTGTCCTTTTAGTTGAAGATAGCCTGACCGAAACTGAGTTACTAACCCGCTATTTAAGGCAAGCAGGTTTAACCGTCGTTAGTGTCACCAATGGTGAGGAAGCTCAGCTTAAGTTCCAGATACACAACCCTGATTTGGTTTTGCTCGATGTGATTTTACCTGGGCAAAGCGGATTTGAACTCTGCCGTAAACTCAAGACCAGTTCTAAAACCCGACATATTCCAGTCGTGATTTGCTCAACGAAGGATACCGAAGCGGACAAGCTTTGGGGTTCAATGCTGGGGGCAGATGCCTATTTACCCAAACCTGTTGATTCAAAAGAGTTAATTAATCTTGTCTTCCGGTTAACCGCAATCCACACTAGGGGGATGTAATGTCAATTTCGCTAGATAGTGCCTCAATTGCCCTGAGCTTTGACCCGCAGGCATCACCCCCTACCGCTAACCATCAGCAAATACTCCGTTTCTCTCTTGGATTGCAGGACAGCGCTTTGCTGCCGCTAGAGCAAATTACAGAGATTTTGAAGATTAATAGCGTAGAGGTCTTGCCTATTCCTGAAACGCATAGCTGCGTTTTGGGCGTTTGTAATTGGCGAGGCGAGATGCTTTGGGTGATTGATCTAGAACATCTTGTGGGCTACGCACCTTTACTGCAACAGGTGCAGTCAGAGCCACTGATTGTCATGGTGATCCATTGGAATGACCACTTGCTAGGGCTAGGAGTTCGTCAAGTGGGCGAAATTGAGCGCCATGAATTGCAAAAGCTCCAGCCTGTGATCCCAGGATTGTTTCCACCTCAGCTTCAACCTTTTGTGCTGGGGACGTTGCTCGAATGCAGCGGTGCTGTCTTAGATATCGCGGCGATCGCACAGTGCCCTTTATGGCAAAGTCAGCGATAAAGCCAGCAATAGAGCCATCTGTAAAACTAATGGTAAAGCTAGTGGCAAAACCACCCAGGCTACAGCTCACAGCATTTTTCAATCTCAACGCCTCACCCCTATTACGGTTGATCAAAAGAGCTATGCCAAGCCCTAACCCCCAAACTCCGTTGAATGCTGCAAATGATTTTTTATCTCCTCAAGAGGCACAGCAGCAGCACCCAAAAGATGATCTCAATAAAGCCAAATCCATCCTCACTTCAGTAAAAACTGTCACCGATAAAGATTATCTAACTATGCAGAAACTTAATCAAGTCAGAGCACTAGGTTCTCAAGTTCAGAACAGCTCATCGGTGAAGTTTAGCAACGGTAGCGCGATTCCAGCAGTACTCAAAGGCAGTACAAACTGGCAATGGCTCCTCAAATTTTCTCAGCAGCTACACCAGGCTGAAACCATCGAAACGCTTTTGCAGATGACGGTAACAGAAGTGCGTCAAGGGCTGCAAATCGATCGCGTTTTAATTTATCAGTTTCAGACTGAAGATCAGGGGTTGGTGCTGGCTGAATCTATGGCCAGCGGCTATACACCCAGCCTAGGCGAATCTCTGCCTGCGATCGCTTTTGGGGCTGAGCAGCGACAAAGCTATCAGCAGCAGGTTGTAGCCGTAGAAAACACGCCTGAGCAGTCGTTTAGTCCCTATCAGACTCAGCTATTGGATAAGTATCAGATTCAGACCAGCCTCAGCATCCCAATTTTATTGGGTCAGGTGTGGGGCTTGCTCGTTGTGCAGCATTGCTCTCAATCTCGGCAATGGTTGGAAAACGAAGTGACTTTGCTGTATCAGATTACGACCGAGCTGCGGCTACAGCTTCAGTCATTGCAATTTAACCATGAACGACAAGCGCTAACCCGCGTTAATGATGCCATTTATCAAACGCTAGATCATTCCCCTTTTATCCAAGAGGCTTGCCAGATTGCAATAGAAGAAGTGCAGCAGCTCTTGAATGTGGAACGAGTCGCCATCTACAAGTTTCGCCCAGACTACTTTGGCGATTTCCTTTATGAATCTACAGCAGCAGAATTTCCGCGTCTAGTAGGTAGCGCTTGGGAAGATACTTACCTTAAAGAACACAAAGGCGGCAGGTTCCAGAACAACGGCTCTTGGGTCGTAGATGATATTTATCAATCTGCATTGAGCGATTGCCATGTGGCAGCCCTGAAAAATTTTGGGATTAGATCTTGTGCGGTGGTTGCCATCAAACAGGGCGAAACGCTCTGGGGGCTGTTGAGTGCGTTTCAGCACAGCGGGTCTCGGCGCTGGAGAGAGAGTGATGTTAACCTCTTGAGCAGTATAGGTCGCCAATTAGGAGCAGCGCTGCAAGGGGTTAATCATGTCAGCCAACTTCAAGAGCAATCGACTCAGATGTCTAGAGCGGCACAAGTGAGTCATACCGTTGCTGAGATTATTCCTAAGATCTTTCAATCTCAAGACTCAGAGGGTATCTTTCGCGTTATCCCACAAGCTGTGAGATCGCTGCTCAAATGCGATCGCACCGCTATCTACCGTTTAGACGCTAATGGCAGCAGCACCCTTGTGGCAGAGTCGATATCTAAGGGGCTAGAGTCTTTGACCAGCCTTGATCTCAGCCTGCTTTATCCTAAGACAGATTTGCAGCCTATTTTAGGTAGCCCCCAGCACCGTCCGACAGCCTGGACAGTAAATAACATTTATGCCACAGGTCAAACCTCCGAAGAAATTGAACAATTAGAGGAATTTGACATCAAAGCGTATGGAATAATCCCCATCTTTCAAGAAGACGCGCTCTGGGGTTTTCTAGGGGTTTATCAAAGCCATGCCCGCTCATGGAGCGAGTTTGAAGTCACGGCTCTATCGCAAATCTGTGGTCAGTTCAGTGCAGCCATGCGGCAGGTTAGCTACCTAGAGCAAGTCCAGCAGCAGTCAAAACAGCTCGCTCAAGCGGCTGAACGCGATCGCTCCATAGCTAAAATTGTCGAACGGATTCGGCAATCGCTAGATTTACAGCAAATCTTTAAAACTACCGCGCGGGAAATTCGCAATCTTTTGAGCGTTGACCGAGTTGCCATCTACAGATTTAAACCTGAATCGAACTTTAACCGAGGGGCGATTGTTGCTGAAGATATCAAGCCTGGATATATTTCAATTCAATCGGTTGAAGTTGATGATGAATGCTTTGGCGAACGCCATGCAGCCTCCTACAAGAAAGGACGCATCTTTGCGGTTGCAGATATCCACGAGGCAGAGCTAACCAATTGCTACGTTGAGATGCTCACCCAGTTTCAAGTTCGAGGGAATCTCGTGGTTCCTCTCTTCCGAGGCGAGCATCTGTGGGGGCTGTTCTGCATCCATCAATGTAGTGGGCCACGAAACTGGCAAGAAACAGAGATTGAGTTTGCAAAACAGATTGCCCTTCAGCTCGATACGGCAATTCAGCAGGGAGAATATATCGAGCAGTTGCGACAAGCCTCAGCGCAAACGTCGAACCTGGCTCAGATGGAGAAAGCAGCAAAAGAAAAATTGCAGCAAGAAGTCATCCAGATCTTGATGGCGGTACGGCCTGCTTTAGATGGCGACCTCACGGTGCGCGCACCGATTACCGATGACGAGGTAGGGACGATCGCAGATGCCTATAATAATACGCTGAGTCACTTGCAGCAAATTGTGACAGAGATGCAGCATTCCTCTCACCGGATTGCGCTTACCTCTCAAACCAGCGAGGTGGCGATCGCCAGTTTGGCAGCTCAAGCTCAACAGCAGTTTTACGCCCTTGACCAAGCTCAAGAGCGGGTCGAAACAATGGTGCATTCTAGTGAGGCTGTGGGTTCTAGCGCCCAAATGGTAGAGATGACAGCTCAACGAACCAATCAAGTGGTTTTGGCTGGAGATGCCGCAATGGATCGCGCAGTAGAAGGCATTCTTGATGTCCGAGAGACCGTTACAGAGACAGGTAAACGACTGAAGCGGTTAAGCGAATCTTCCCAGAAAATTTCTAAAGTTGTGAATCTGATTAGCAATTTTACGACTCAAACTCAACTCCTAGCGCTGAATGCTTCGATTGAAGCAACCCGAGCCGGAGAATATGGGCGGGGATTCTCGGTCGTTGCCGATGAGGTACGATCGCTGGCGCGGCAGTCTGCCAATGCGGCCACTGAAATCGAACAGTTGGTGCAGGATATTCAGATCAGTACAGCCGAAGTTTCCACAGCTCTAGAGACAGGGATTCAGCAAGTTGCAGCTGGAACAGATCTCGTGACTAAAGCCCGAGAAAATCTCAATGAAATCGTCGATACGACGGGACAAATTAGCCAGTTGGTTGCTAACATCACGCAGGCCGCTCAAGAACAAACCCAGCAGTGTCAGTCTGTGAAGCAAACCATGTCTGAAGTCGCAGAGATTGCCAATAAAACGACTGAGGATTCAGCTTCAATTTCAGCATCGTTTAAAGAACTGCTGATTATGGCAAAGACCTTACAAACCCACAGCAGCCTATTCAAGGTTGACTAAACCCTCTTGCAACTACTCCCTAACCTCAACTATGACGCTTGATCCAACCATCCGTGAGCAAACCTACCCTTACTTTCTGCAAGAAGTTCCTGAGCTGCTCCAGGCTTTAGAACAAGGGTTGCTTGGCCTTCGAGAAACCTGCACCTTAAATCAGGTCAACACGCTGATGCGAGCAACCCATACTCTAAAGGGTGCCGCAGCCAGCGTCGGGTTAGAGACCATCACGATCATTGCTCACTCTTTAGAAGACATCTTTAAGGCGTTTTGTAGACCGGACATCTCAATCAATCCAGACATTCAGGCATTGCTATTTGAAGGATTTGAATGTTTACGTCTGCCGCTAACCGCCGAACTCACAGGAGGATCAATTAATGATGCTGAAATACTCGACAGAGCTGCCGCTGTTTTTGCCCAGTTGCAGGAAGAACTTGGAGACTGTTTTGGTCAAGAAGCCTATATTCCAACATCAGCCGAGTTAGGATTTGACGTAACTCAGTCTATTTTTGAAGTGGGCGTAACCCAGCGATTAGATCAGCTTGCTGCCCTGATTGTCGATGCCCCCCTCGAAGAGATCGCAACCACGCTGCAAACTCAGGCTGGAATTTTTCTAGGCTTAGCAGAATCGCTAAATCTACCTGGGTTTGGAGCCATTGCTCAAGCAGCGATCGCCGCCCTTGAGCAACATCCTGGTCAGGTGCGATCTCTAGCAGAGATCGCACTAGCAGACTTTGAGGCTGGCAAAGCTGCGGTACTAGCAGGCGATCGCACTCAGGGAGGTTATCCCTCTAAAGCGTTGCAGCTTCTCGCTAGCTCCCCTGACGCTATTCAGGAAACCATCCCTGAAGAGCCTGAACAACCAGAAGCCCAAGGTCTGTTTCTAGAGAGTATTTGGGGAGATACGGCTAATGCTGCTGTTAATGCCGCTGACTTGGCGCTTGATGCCGAGCTAGTGCTGTATCCAACTTCTGAGCGTCTAGGAGAAGATCGCCCAGAGGAATCTATCCCAGAGGCACTTCCAGACCACATCTTGCAATCTTCAGCACCGCAGCCCGCTGCTTCAGTCTCCAATGTTTCCAGAGAAGCGCCTTCACCGCTGCCCACGGTACGGGTTAACGTGGAGCATTTAGAGCGTTTGAGTTACTCAATGGGGGAATTGCTTACCCACCAAAACTACCAGTTCTTGCAAACGGAACAGCTTCAGGCGTCGGTTCAAAATCTCCTCACTCGTCTTCAGCAGCATCAGCAGCTTCTGAGTCAATTTCAGGATCAGTTCAATCGGCAAATGCAGCGATCGCAGCCCGCTGGAAAAGACCGCAAAACCGACAGTCAGGCAAGCAAGAAAAAACGGGGCGCTCCCCAAAAGACGCTAGGCTTTACAGTGCAGCAGCCGTATGAATCTGCTCTGACTGTTCAACCGCTTCTAGATAGCACCGTACAGCTAGCAGAAGCCGTTGATGCCATTGACCTATTTACGCATCAGGCCAACCAAACCCTAGAAACTCAGCAGCGAACCTTAAAAACAGCACGAGATGCCCTCATCGAAGCTCGGATGCTGCCTGTAGGTCAGATCTTTGGCCGATTTTCTCAAGTTTTGCACCAGTTAGGCACTCGGCATAACAAACAGGTTGCTTTGATGTTGCAGGGAAGTGAAATTTTAGTCGATAAGGTCGTTGCTGAGAAACTCTATGATCCACTCCTGCATTTAGTCCGCAATGCTTTTGATCATGGGATTGAAGCTGTTACGGCTCGGCAGCAAAGAAATAAACCAGAGCAGGGACAGATTGAGATCTGCGCCTATCACCAGGGAAGATACCTCATGATTGAAGTCCGTGATGATGGAGAAGGGCTAGATTTTGAACTGATCCGACAACGAGCCGCAGAACGTCAACTTGTCCCACCTCATCAAGTCAGGCAGCTGACTCAGGCTCAGTTAACCAACCTCTTGTTTGAACCCGGATTTTCTACTGCTGCTCAAGTCAATAACCTCTCTGGACGCGGCGTAGGTTTAGACATTGTGCGTAACCAACTGCAAGGGCTACAAGGTTCAGTTATCGTTCATTCTCGACTCCATCAAGGGACAACCTTTACATTGCAAATTCCTCTAAGGCTAGCGATCGCAAAACTGTTTGTTTGTCAGGCGGGCAACAAAACTCATGCCTTGTTTGCCGATGCGATCGAACAAATTCTCATTCCTCAAGCTGATCAAATTCAGCATCAATATGGCGTTACCGTTCTGCGCTGGGGTAAAGAAGGCAATGAACAACAGATTCCTGTTTATACCCTGTCAGATTTGCTGACTTATAGCTCAACGCTGCATCTGCCACTGCTAAAATCTTCCTTAGACTCAAAGCAGAAAGCTAGTCATGTGATTTTATTGCGCTACCAGGGCGCGCTAATCGGGTTAGAGGTAGATCAGATTGTTGGAGAGCAAGAGTTGGTCATTCGTCCGCTAGCAGCCGTGATCGGTTCACCCCACTATGTGTATGGGGCTAGTACTTTAGCGAGCGACCAGCTTACGCTTGTGATTGATCCGATTGCGCTGATCCAGCACTTGCTGGATCAGCGAGTTCTAGATCAGCAACACAGGGGGCAACAGCGGAGCCTTGCCCTTCCCCTTCAGCTATCATCCCCTTCTCAACTTCAGCTAGCAGCTAGCATTCCTCCCGCCAATGTAGGTTTTGAGGCGAATTCAAACCCAAGGATTTTAACCGTAGAAGACTCTATCACCGTTCGCCAAGGTCTACTGCTGACGCTTCAAAGAGCGGGCTATCAGGTATTTCAGGCTAAAGACGGACAAGAAGCGATCGAGAGTTTGCACGATCAGCTCAATGTCCATCTCATCATTTGCGATTTAGATATGCCGCGTGTCAATGGATTTGAGTTTCTGAGGCACTGTCAACGCATTCCCGAATTGGCCGAGATTCCGGTGATTATCTTGACCTCTCGCAGTGACGAAAAGCATCGTTTGCTAGCTGCACAGTTGGGGGCGATCGCTTACATGACAAAACCCTATTTGGAATACAAGCTGCTGCAACTCGTAGAAGAAGTGCTTGAGCGTCGGGTAGTCCTCAATAGGTCGTGATCGCAGGGGCAGGTTTATCAAGGTATTACTTGATGTTCAAGTTTTTAAGTTACGGCCCGACTGTGAATGAGCAAAAAATGTGGCGCAATTCGTAAATTGATGGCGCAATCGGTCAACGCGGCTCTAAGTGAACGTTCCAGCTTCTAACCGCTTGGGATGAGCTGTGTCTAAGCGGTAGTGGCTAGAACTGGGCTAAAAGCTTAAGGCACTTGTGTATTCTGGCTTCGCAAAACTGCGCCACTCATTCGCAAATTGTGCCAAATCTTTTACTCATTCACACCTTTACATCGCCGCTACCTAGGACAAAGAAGCCAGAGTTGCCGGCTATCTCGAAGCACAACTGGCAGCACAGACCCAAAGAGAGCGATGTTTACCTATCGCTCCCTTTATTTTACTTCAACGAGCAATCACGAACCGCTATGCTTTCTATTCCTCTAGAGATTTGGCGGCTTTCTTAAAAGCGCGTCCTAGGGTGTGAAGCTTAGTCTTGTAGCCGCGGTCAGCATTATTTGCCGATTCGTCAACCTGCTCACCCAGATGAGTCAGCAATTCGGCAAGATCGTCTGCCTTGGCTTTGCCACTAGAGAGCGATTTAGTAAGCTTCTTGAGACTGCTGCCAATTTCCTTGAGTTCGGACTCTTTAGACTTGCTCAGCGTCTCTTGCCACTCTTCAATCATTTCGGTAGCTTGCTCTAGGTCGATCGCAGTCAGATCGCCTTCTTCAAAAGCATCTAGCAGCGCATCTAGATCTTCTGAATCATCGTCCTCAACCTCGGCAACCGCTTTAGAAGACTTAGATTCTGTAGACTCCGTATCGTCAGACTTAGTGCTGGTCTTGCCGCCTTTGCTAGCTGCTGCCTTGTGCTTATCTTCATCCATCGATGCAAAACCTTGCTTGCCCTTAATCTCTTCCTTGCTTGCCATTAGATTAACCCTGTAGTGTGTGAACAGATGTACAAGGGTTAGCTTACAAAGCTGGATGGCTAGATCACTCCCTCGCAGGGGCAAACCTGCGATCGCTCCCGTGTCCCTCCTGTGAGATAGACAAGATCAGGCTTCATGCCGATCTTTATCAAGCCTCTTTCAGATTGGATGGGGTGGGGGCTAGGCCCCCACCCCATCCAATCTGAAAATCCTAATTTGCAGGAGGTCTAGTGATTAGAGTAGTTGCGATGGACGCAACTACTCTGATGGAGTCTGTCATAACGTCGAATCTATTGCACGTAGAGCTCTTCAGTGCAACAGGAGTAATGCTTGAGGCGAATGGCACCCGCACCTGATTTAGCAACTTTTTGGAAGGTGGCTGCATAAGAAATGAGCAGATGTACCGTGTGTCTAATAGTACGTCTGCTCATTTCCGTAGGGAATCTGAAAATATGCGGAAAAATTCAGGCTATCTAGCTTGAGCAGCATATCATACGGAAATAATTTCTTTAAACAGTAAATTTGGGTTCTTATGCCGAATTGTTCTGTATATTTACCTGCTGCGGAATCTTAGACAGAAACTTTTAGTCCCTTAATAGTTTGGCGACGGAGGCGTAGCGGGATAATGGGCGATGGCAAAGAGATGTGGCTGAGTACGCGGGGTGTCCGCCGCGCCGGCGATCCCGAATGGGAGGGCTACATCCAGTTCGTCGGGCTCCCGCACCTCCGGGAGGTTCGCACCATCGACTCATGGTGCAACTCCTGCGTCGATGGTAACTACCCAGTCTCCACGCTCGACGAGTTGTGGGAATTGCTGGGGATGGACTTGCTGACGGTTCCGGTACCCGGTCGCGAATACTACCTCCTGTTCACTGACGCGTTTGGCCCCAGCGGGTCGGTCCGGCACCCGCGGCTCAAGCTGCTGGGGTATGACCTGTCCGATGAAACGTGGACCTCGTCCCTGCTGAACTGCGGTCGATAGCAAGGGGTGCTAGAGCCGATCGCCCGGCGAACCGGCGCGAACGGGTTACTCTCGCTAAAGGACGCTCAACTCGCTCAGGCCCTCCTCCCGGAAGCATGGGCGGGCGACCCGCACGGTTTCGTCACCGTCTGGGCGTTGTTCGAGGTGGCACTGGGCGAGACCGCAGACGCCGAACCAGGCGCTGCACCTGACCCATCGGGCATGTAGCTCTTTCGTGGGTTGTAGCTCACCGCGCCTCTCGGGCAAGTGAGCTGGGTCGTTAAGCCGCAGTGCGCAGCCTGGAAACGTACGGTAGGTTTTGATATGCTTGAACAGTATGAAATCACCAAAGGAAGTTGTACAGGGTTGGGTAGCGGCATATAACGCTTGTGACCCGCACGCGCTCATCGAGCTTTATCACGATGACGCCGAAAATCATCAAGTCGCTTTTGGCGCTCCGCTTCATGGGCGCGAGGATTTGTTGGAGAGCTTTATCGCGTTCTTCACTGCTTTTCCAGACAACTATACGCACCCGCTAAACATATTTGAGGATGGTGAATGGGCTATTGTCGAGTGGAAAGGAGGCGGCACGTTTTTAGGTCAACTGGGCGATAACGCGCCAAACAGCAAGAGGTTTACACTGCAAGGCTGTGGTTTCTTTCATGTCATCAACGGAAAAATCAAGTTCCTGCGTGGCTACATTGACAAACACACATGGCTCTCACAACTTGGAATACCTGTCGTGTAAGTTGTCAACTGCTGCCTAACAAGCAAGTTGCAGCGGAATGAAAATTTCTAGTGTTTCCCTCAATGTTGATTGCATCCGCTGAACTCAATTGTTATGCAGCCTCGTTTGGTGAAGTTGTCAGCAATTGAAAACGTACTCATCGTTGTTCAAAATGACGATTGTAAGGAATTGATGTATCGCTGCACGAGGTATTGTTATTGATCCCCTGAGAACTGCTCAGGGCAAATGACAGTGTTAGCTCCCTTTGTGAGTCCGTCGCTTCTACACCGTTCGCGAAGCGTGCCAAAGGCTTAGGGTGGGCCTACGCCAGGGTTCTTGACGAAGAACAGCACGAGACCGGCAAGCACAGGGTTAGAACACCACCATCTGTCCGATTTGCTGGAACTTCTGGCAGCTCAAACGCATCACTTCCCCTGATCCATAGAAATTAACTGTGATGCGTCGACCTACAGTGTTCCTCTCACAATTTTTACTCAGTTTATGGATTGTGTTAGTCGCAGCATTTCTATGGTTGCTCGTTCCCAATGCCCCCGATGTACCGAACAACGCCCCCTTTGCCGGGGTATCCATTCATACTGAACAGAATGTGCCGACTTACTTGCCCAATCGGAGCTTTCAATGTACTGAGACGGAGCAGGAATTTCAATGCCAGACTGACATTCAAGATCGGTTGTTGACTCTCAACATGACTAAAGGGCAGGGGTATCCATATGACTTAAGCAATTGTCGAGCGTCCTACGGCGGGCAAGCTGTTGGTTGTCAGGAGACGGGACAAACTTACGCGCCTGCCCTTGCAAAACTGTACAAAATTACGAATCTAAACTTGAGCCTGCAACAGATTCAGGCAGTTCGACAAACCTATTGGGGCCTCAATACTCTAATGCAGTGGGGCGAACTGCGACTGATATGGATCAGCGTAGGACTCTCCCTAACCGCAGGGATGAATGCAGTCGTTTTTGCCTGGCTTTACCCTGGGATTTGGAGCAAGGGGTTTGTTAGCTTTGCCTGTGGATTTGGAGTGTATCAGTTAGCTGAAGGATCTCTCGGCCGTGTGCCCTTTGATGTAATTACCCCCTATGGGCTAACGCCAAATGACTGGTTTTGGGTTGTTCGGGGAGTCGCGATCGCCGCTGGTATTGCCACAATGATGGTTACAGCCCTCTTGCTATGGCATCGAGTAGGTCACTTCAGCCGGGTTTTAATTAGCTTGATTGCAGGTGCCGGAATCTTTAGTCTCGCCTGGTGGTCATTCAGCTGGAATGTTGGCTATGTATGACGCGACAATTAGATAGGCGTAAATAGAAGGCAGACGACAACTATCTAGT
>NZ_JCACIN010000100.1:0-20371 GCF_059504425.1 Drouetiella sp. | reverse complement strand
TCAACGGCTAGAGGCGGGTCAGTCGGCTCCTGAGTTAGGTTTCAAAGCGCTCTCCTTCAGGAGGGCGCTTTTTGATGTCATACTTCTTAATTATCTCCATACGGCGGCAGCCTAAGCCCTTTAAAGGGGCATTGCTTAATCCGGCTATATCAAGGAGATTTCTTGATAAAAGTGGGTAGGTTCTTTCTCAGAAAATGCCTAAGCAGTTATGCTGCTTGAGTTGTAGCGCAAAGCAGGCTATTCAGGTCTTTGATTAGGATTGGACATCTCAGGAAGTTATCTTTAGAACAGTGCTTAACTAGCAGTAGGCGGTGAAGATGACGCTAACCACATACGGAAAATTGTGTACGGAAGTGTACGAGTTGACCAAACCGATCGATGGGGAATACCCAGATGTTTCCTATTTAATTCAACATCTCTCCAAAATTGGTGGAAGAATCTTGGAGGGAATGGTTGGTTCAGGTCGCTTACTGATTCCTCTACTGGAGGCTGGGTTAAATGTTGAGGGAATTGATACATCACCGGATATGCTGGCGGCTTGTAAACGGAATTGTGTAGCCAGAGGCTTAAGCCCCATACTTTACGAGGGTTCAATTGAAAGCTTAAATGTTCCAGGCAAATTCAGTGCAATTGTTGTGACGCTAGGTTCTTTCATGTTGCTAGGAAAACGAACAGCCGCCCTCTCAACCCTACAAGCATTTGCCAGACATTTAGAACCCAAGGGACGAATTTTCATAGATTTAGCATTGCCGATTGACTCTTTCAAAACAGAAAATACTGTAAACCAAAGGGAGCCTATCGAATGCTCAGATAATTCCGTGATTGTGATGCAAACCTCATCTTGGATCAACTGGTTGGAGCAAGTTGAACATACGCTAATTCGATATGAGAAATGGAAAGATGGAAAGTTGATTGATACAGAGTTACAGCATCTTCCGTTGCATTGGTTTGGTCGAGAAGAATTTATGATGTGTTTGCGAGAGTGTGGATACACCAACATCACTGTCTGCGCCAATTACACAGATAGATTAGAACCAAGTTCCTATCATGACCAACTGTGTTTTTCAGCTACTCTTGCTTGAGGCACTGCATAACAACTTGACCAGAGCGAACTGAAGGGAGGTCTGGGTGAAGATGCAAAGGTTACTTGCAGCAGTCAGACGGCACGATGGACAAAAATATTTGCAAACCCAATTTTGGTCGGGTGCGCCCCTGCAAGCTTCACCTCACCAAAATTGGGAAATTCATTTTGTATGATTACTTACGCTAATTACCCAACATTTTTTCTGGACGGACAAACAGATCAAACTGTTCTGAATTCAACAAGCCCAACGACACACAGGCTGCTTTTAAGGTCGTGCCTTCCAGATGGGCTTTTTTAGCAGCTTTGGCAGCGTTGTCATAGCCAATATGAGGATTGAGAGCCGTCACCAGCATTAGAGAATTCTGGAGGAAGCGCTCAATTTGGCTGCGATTAGGCTTGATATCCACCACTAGATAATGGGTGAAGGAATGAGCTGCATCTGCCAATAGCCGAATGGAGTTGAGCAAGTTAAAAATCATCACGGGTTTGAATACGTTTAGCTCAAAATTGCCCTGAGAGCCAGCAATGGCGATCGCTGCATCATTGCCCATTACCTGAACGCACACCATGGTCATGGCTTCGCACTGCGTTGGATTAACCTTACCCGGCATGATGGAAGAACCTGGCTCATTTTCTGGCAGCAATAGCTCACCCAAGCCACAGCGGGGGCCAGAACCCATCCAGCGGATGTCATTGGCAATTTTCATCAGCGAAGCCGCCAGTGTTTTCAAGGCACCGCTAGTTGAGACGATCGCATCATGAGCCGCCAAAGCCGCAAATTTGTTGGGTGCCGAGACAAAGGGCAATCCCGTTTGCTGAGCAATGTTTTCTGACACGCGCACCGCGAATTCAGGATGGGTGTTGAGTCCTGTGCCGACTGCCGTACCGCCGATCGCTAGTTCATATAGATCGGGCAGGCTATTCTGAATACGTACCAGATCTTTGTCGAGCTGCGAAACATAGCCGGAAAACTCTTGCCCCAAAGTCAACGGCACAGCATCCATCAGATGCGTTCGCCCAATTTTGATAATGTCTTGAAAATCGGTAGATTTGCTGGCCAAAGCATCCCGAAGTTGCGTCAGCATCGGCAGCAGATGACGGGTGATTTCCTCAACTGCGGCAATATGCATGGCGGTGGGAAAGGTGTCATTTGAGGACTGCGACATATTGACGTGATCATTGGGATGGATCGGCGCTTTACTGCCCAACACGCCTCCAGCAAGGGCGATCGCTCGATTGGCAATGACTTCATTGGCATTCATGTTAGTCTGAGTGCCGCTGCCCGTCTGCCAGATGCGCAGGGGGAAATGATCATCTAATGTTCCTGCAATGACTTCATCAGCGGCTTGAATCATTAGCGCCGCTTTGTCTTCTGGCAAATTACCCAACTGCTGATTGACGACTGCCGCCGCTTTTTTGAGAATGCCGATCGCCCGAATCATTTCGCGGGGCATCGTGTCATGCCCAATGGCAAAGTATTTGAGCGATCGCTGGGTCTGTGCCCCCCAGTAGCGATCGGCAGGCACCTCGATTGCGCCCATGCTGTCGGTTTCAGTACGGGTGGCAAGAATTGGATCGACGGACATAGACTAAACTCCTTAAAAGGAAATCTTAGAAGATAAACGGAATTAGTTTTTTGACGCGGTGCTGGTAGACAGCGTAATCAGGGTATCGATCGCTTAGCCAAACTTCCTCTCGGCTAGCCTTGTAGTTCAGCAGCAAAAGCAATAGCAGCATGGCTCCTAGGTGCGATAGACTCAACTGACCGATCGCGTAACCCAGCTCAGCCAGGAGAATGCTGCTGTAGAGCGGGTGCCGAACGATGCCATACATACCAGTTTGCACAAGCTCTCCATCCTGTTTGGGATAGGGCAACGGCGTGAGATTTTGCCCCAGATCAAGCAATGCCTTGATTACGCCGAAGGCAGCAGGGAGGAATAGGAGAAGAGCGATCGCCCACACTCCGTAAAGCCAGGGCGGCGACACCGAGAGCCAAGCCGGACGATATACAGGCATCAGCACAAAGCCAATCATTAGCACTGCCTGTAGTAACAGCAAATATTCTCCCCGCTGACCTTTCCAGCTTTCCTGACTAAATCCCCAGTCGGATATGAGTTTCATGGTTGCCCTATCTCCTTCCACATAGCCCAATGACTATAGCCTAATGCTTCTTAGACCTTCAGACCTGTGTGAACTTAGGCTGCCAGCCCTAACCTAGAGAGAGCTACAAAGAAGCACTGTTCGCCCCTCACACTGCAAATCTTGTTGTAGGAGAGCACAAGAGTAGAGACGATCGCTCCGTACAACTAGCTAGGATTCCAAAATTTGAGTTTGGAAAAGATGCCAAAGTCTCTAAAGTTTAGCGTCCAAACCGGACATCGGTAATGTAATGCCATTGCTGCAACGGTTGCATCTTCTAGGGTTCCTTGCCACTGGGGTAAAGCGTAGATCATGGCTGTCAGGTCATCAAATTCTGTTCGATTGATGGCCATAAGGTGCAGGCTTTTTTCCATTGTTTCCAGGGTTTGTTGAGCCAAGCCTGGACTGGTTCGCTGGAGTAGCCACTTGTAGACCTCAAAGACAATTGGGATCGGAGTTAGCAAGATTGTTCTGGCTTGACTTAACTGAGTAAAGCCAGCCACACTTTGGCTATGGTAAGAATCTTTGGCATAGAACAGCGCAATCAGCGGCCCTGCATCCAAAACAAGTTGTCTCAAGCTTCCTGATCCTCTGCGTGATCTGCGGCTTCATGGGGAGCATGGGAGACAATTCCTGCGAATTGCAGCAGTTTCGCACTATCTTTTGGCACCCATTTCATTGCTAATGCGGATTGAATTAAGCTAAGGATACTTTCGTCAGGATGTTCGCTCAGATAAATCTCTAAGGATTCTGCCAGTTCATCTGGCAAGTCGATGATTTTTTGCATGGGAACTGCCAAATGCGATCGCAACTATGGCAATTTTACCAAATCGAGTTGTAACCGAACTCGCCTCTCGAAGGTGGCAGATGCGAATGTGTCAGTGGCACTAATCGGCATCTGGATCGGCTGATTTAATCTATCCCCGGATAGAATTTGGTTAAGCTCCTGCCCAATCTGTTCGATCGCCCCATGAGTCATTCCTCTAAGCAACTGCCTTCTGACTCGAATTCGTATGAATACGATGTGTTCATTTCCTACAGCACCAAAGATCAGTGGGTGAAAGGAGAACTGCTGCGACGATTGGAAGATGCTGGGTTGAAGTGCTGCATTGACTATCGAGATTTTCGGATAGGAGCGCCTGCTATTTCAGAGTTGAAGCGGGCTGCTACCACGAGCCGCAAAACGCTGATGGTGCTAACTCCCAATTATTTGGAAAGCAAATGGACAGAGTTTGAGCGCTATCTGCTTCAGACTCCCGATCCGCTGAATAAAGAGCTGCGGCTGATTCCTTTTCCTTTGCTCAAAGAATCCTGTGAGCTTCCGCCTGACATTGGCTATTTGACTTATCTCAACTTCATTGACCCAGACGATCCGATCTTTGCCTGGACGCAGCTCTTGACGGCACTGGGCAAACCCCCAGCGGCAAAGCCACCCCAGGAAAATACGCCTAGACAATGGCTGTTGGCTCACCCCTACGGGATGCCGCCTCACTTCACCGGACGAGTTGCCGAACGGCAGATGCTCAGCGATTGGCTGAATCAAGACAGCCAGCCTTTGTTGGTGCTGCGGGCGTTGGGTGGGTTTGGCAAAAGTGCCCTGACTTGGTACTGGCTGCTGCATGATGTGAACCGCCAGCAGTGGCGGCAGGTAGTGTGGTGGAGCTTTTATGAGCCGCAGGCGGATTTCAACGCTTTTATGCGGGTGACGTTGACCTATTTGATGGGTCGGGAGCCGAAAGAGATGCCGCCCCGGCAGCAGCTAGATCAATTGCTAGATCTGCTGAGCCGATCGCCCGTGTTGCTGGTCATGGATGGGTTTGAGCGAGAGCTGCGCGCCTATAGCAGCATGGGAGCGGCATATCAAGGGGATGAGTTGGCACGAACGGAACGCCAGAACGATCGCGACTGCATTAATCCCTATGCCGAACAGTTTCTCCGCAACCTATCGAGTCTGCCGCAGATGCGGGGCAAGGTGCTGATGACCACTCGCTTGCGACCGCGTCCGGTGGAGCTGACGGGCGGAGCTTTGCTGCAAGGCTGTCGAGAGGAAGAGCTAACTCAGATGCAGCCTGCCGATGCGGTGGCTTTCTTTCGCAGTCAGGGCATCCGGGGAAACCGCGCCGAGATTGAAACAGCCTGTGCGGATTATGGCTATCATCCCCTCAGCTTGCGGCTGCTGTCGGGGCTGGTGGTGAATGATTTTCGCAATCCGGGCGATATTAAAGTTGCCCAGCGGCTGAATCTGACGGGCGGTTTGGTGCAACGGCAGCATCATGTGCTGGAGCAGTCTTATCAAAGCTTGACCGATTTCCGGCGACAGTTGCTCAGCCGCATCGCCTGTTTCCGCAGTCCGGTGGATTATGCAGTATTGGAGGCGATTAGCGAAACAGCGGATCGGGAGTTAGAGACAGATCTGCGCGACCTGATCGATCGCGGACTCCTGCACTATGATCGCTCTACCCAACGCTTCGACCTGCACCCGATCGTCCGCCGCTATGCCTATGACCGCATGGGCGACTCAGACCGCACCAGTGCCCACCAGCAATTGCAAATCTATTTTATTGCTGTACCCGCAGTAGAAAAGGTGCAGACGCTAGCTGATCTGGCTCCGGTGATTGAGCTGTATCATCACATGGTGCGATCGGGGCAGTATGACGAAGCATTTGTGTTGTTTCGCGATCGCATTGAACAGGCAACCTACTACCAACTCGGAGCCTACTCACTCCGGATTGAACTGCTGCGTGCCCTCTTCCCCCAAGGCGAAGACCATCTTCCACAGCTTCAGGATCAGGGTAATCAAGCCTGGACATTGACCGCACTGGCGAACAGCTACAGCCTCAACGGTCAGCCCGCACAGGCAGTGCCGTTGTTTGAGCAACAGAATGCGATTCAAGAACAGCAGGGGAATAAGAAAAATTGGGCGATCGGACTGGGAAACCTGGCTTACATGGTACAACTCCCGATCGGTGCCCTGCAAGCGGCTGAAGCCAACCTGCGCCGCCGGATCGCCCTCTGCCAGGAGATTGAGGATGAGTTCAGGGAGGCGGTCGGGCATCAGGAGTTGGGGCGACTGCTGGCTTACCGGGGAGTGGGGGCTGAGGCAGCGTTGGACAAGGCTCTGGGACTGTTTGAAAAGGGAAATCAGGTTCAGGGTCAAGGCCCTACATGGGATTATCGATCCTTGAGTGCCCTGCTGCGAGTGCGGATAGGGGACACTCAGGCAGCAGCAACGGCACTGGCAGCGGCTGAGCGATCGCTGGAACTGGCTGATGAATTTGCTCGTACCAACTATCCAGTTGAACGATTCTATGTTCGATCGCACTGGTTACTAGGAGCCGCCCACCGAGTCAACGGCAATCTGGAGCAGAGCGACCACCACCTGAGCGAAGCTATGACCCGTTGCCGAGCGATCAATTTAGTAGATACAGAAGCCGATATCCTGCTAGATCTAGCCCGGTTGCGCGTAGACCAAGGGCAGCCCGAAGAAGCACTGTGTCTGGCAGCAGAGGCAGAGGCGATTGCAGAGCGCAGCGGCTATGTGCTGCAAGGCGCGGATGTGCAGCTATTTCTGGCAGAGCAGGCGCTAGCGCGGGGCAATCATCCAGAGGCGTTGAAGTATGCCCAGAAAGCGCGGCAGTTAGCCACCTGCGACGGCGGCGAGTATACGTACAAAGTCACTTACGAAGCAGCAGGGCGGCTGTTGCAGCAGTTAAGTTGAAGCGAATCGCAAGGTCTAGAATTGAGTAGCCTTCAGGTTTCGATCGCCCTGTGGCTTCTATCCCGGCGAACCCGCACCAGACGATCTCATGGAATAGGCGCTTAATTATCCGCTAGCTTTTGCCGTAGCGATCGAATTGCATGACTCGTCCCGCGATCGCCAGCCATTTGCAGACACTCTAAAATCATCCCGGCAACATCTACACCGGGGAAATAGCGGCTGCTTGCTTGCAGAACATAAGCATCATTTTCTCCATCATTTTGCAGAGCGTAAATTTTGAGCTGATTATTCTTAAATAGCCAAACTTCGGGTACCCGATACGGTAAATAATCGGTTACGTCCGTGTAGCTCGTGACATCAATTTCGATGACTAAATCAGGTGGTGGATCAATACGCCAATCTATGCGGTCTTTACCTGCGATCGCCGCCCAGTTGTCAATGTAGAAACAGTAGTCTGGCTCAATTCCCTGCACTTCTGGCAAATCCATAGTAATAGGGGTAAAGGCTGTATAGTCTTGCTCCGAATGATCAAGCAAGACCTTCGCAACCTCTGAAATTATGTCTGCTTGTCGTCCGTGCTGAGGTAGAGGGGACATTAACAAAATTTCTCCAGGTCGATACTTAATCCGGGGAAGCTGGCGATCGCCCAACTGCTCCACTAGCGCCCGGTAGTCTCGCCAACTGCCGCATAGCCGCACGACTGTGCCTGGAGGGAGGTGAATCTTCTCAGGTGTAATGACTGCAAACATAGGATTCATCTCCAGCTTTACTGTCTTTCACGTCTACTTAGACCCTACGCACTTAACGCTTAAAACCTCGCTCCCCCTAGCCCCCTTAAAAGGGAAACCTCTAAAGCCCCCTTTTTAAGGGGGTTGGGGGATCTCTTCGGCGTAAGTCCTATTACTTGTCACTTCTACCGCCTTTCACTGACTGTAGCGCTATTTCTCACTCAAAATCATCTCCCGAATCTGCTGAGCAGTCGCCGGAGCCAGCAAAACGCCGTTGCGGTAATGCCCCGTCGCCAGCAAGATATTGGCATAGCCCATCAGCGGCTCAACGATCGGTGCAGGGCGATTGTGAGGACGTGGGCGTAACCCTGACCAGGTTTGCAGAATTTTTGCCTCAGCTAGGGCAGGACAAAGCGCGATCGCCCCTTGCCAAACTTCCTGAAGGCGATCGTTCTCTGCCACAACTTCTCCAGCATCCGTAGGAAATTCCACCGTTGCCCCAACCCAATACTCCCCGTTTCCCAAGGGCACAATGTGGATATCTTCTCCGGTAATTACAGGCTGAAAGACGCGATCGCCCAAAGGCTGAGCTAATTTCACGCGCAGAGCCTGTCCCAGAACCGGACGGATTTCTAACGGCTGCGGAGAAATTTGAGTCAGCGCCGTTGAACCCAGACCTGCGGCAATCACTACCCAATCGGTAGAGAAGCGATCGGTTTGGGTTTGAACGGCTTGACAGGTTTTCTGCTCAAAGCCATTGAGGGCAAATTCAAAATCCTTCGCTTCTTCATTGAAATGAAAAGTCACACCGTTTTGCTGACTCGCTTTGACTAACGCCAAGGTCAGCGCTGTAGGGTCAATCTGCGTATCTTGAGGCGAATAGATTGCGCCTGTGACACGGGAGTTCATCACCTGTGGACAGGAAAACTGAAGGCGATCGCTCTCCCAAATTTCGAGCCGCCACCCTTGAGCCTGACGGATTTCTTGCAAAGCCTGCCAACCTGCCCGATCTTCACCCTCAAAGCACAGCCGCAAAATTCCCTGCCGATTGTGAGGAACCTCCAGTCCGATCGCCTCTAGCTCCGGCAGCAACGTAGCGTAGCGCTGAAGGCTAGACTGCCGCATTGCCCATGCTCTGCCCTTGATTTTCTGGCTAATCACGCCCATCAAAACTCCCAATGCAGCTCCGGTAGAAGCTTGGGCAGGAGGCTGGCGATCGAGAACAGTAATCTTTAAACCTGGAATTTGGCTGAGTTCGTAGGCGATCGTCGCACCCACAATTCCGCATCCAATGATGACAACTTGCTGACTCATCAATTTAGATTGGCATCACCATGCTGTCTTGAACATCGGTCTAAGCATCGGTCTAAGCATCGGTCTAAGCATCGGTCTAAGCAAAAGTGCGTCAAGCATTGCCTAACGCACTTTTGAAAGATTAAGTTTTATCTGGAACAATCTCAACCAGGAATTACTTTAAAGAAGGCATCGAAGTCTTTTAGAGCCTCATTGTAGTTCCTCAAGGCTTTCTGAATATCTTGCGCTTGAGCTGCTTCATCGATCGCATTCAAATGACCAAAGACATCTTTGGCTGCTTTCGCTGCGCTGGCTTGAGCCTCTGGTACCAGCGTGCGAGACAAACGAGCCATCTTCGCCCGCAGTTCGCCCAAAGGCCCGTGAATAAACGTTCCAACATCAACCCACTTATTGGCTTGAATCATGGGGGGCAGCTCAATCAGGCGATCGCGCAATTCCTGAATATCTGCCGCAGACTTCTGAATCTGAGTCAGTTGAATATCTGAGTAGAGCGGCCCTTTCGCCACTGGCGTAGGGCTGCCACAGCTAACCAGCAGGGTGGCGACTAGCACTAGACACAAAGCTAAAATCGATCGAAAACGTCTCATATCCAAGACCGACATCCATATCTTACTCAACATGAGAAAATCTTACCCTTTTCGGCTAGCGAGTGCGCTAAGCCAGATCGATTAATCTCAGCCCTACTTCCCCAAAGTGCCGATACGATCGATCGGCCAGAATCGAAATGCAGCTCTGCCGATAATTTCGCTCCGAGGTATAAACCCCCAGCGGCGGCTATCACAGCTATTGTTGCGGTTGTCGCCCATCATCAGATAAGAGTTGGGCGGCACGATTTGTGGCCCCCAAGGATCTCTTGACGGTTCTTCGGTGTAGTTTTCAGGCAATTCCTGATCATTGATCAATACTTTGCCGTCTCTCACCTCGACCTTTTCTCCTGGCAGACCAATCACCCGCTTAATGAAGGCATCCTTCTGTCGATTGGGGTTAGGCTGACCCTGGCAGACCTCAGAAACGTTGTCAGGCGGCCAGAAAACCACGATGTCCCCGCGTTCAGGTGAATGGAACAAGTAGGTAATTTTTTCGACCATGAGGCGATCGTTAATAACCAGCGTTGGCACCATTGATTCTGAGGGAATGTAGCGAGCCTCCGCCACAAATTGTCGGATGCCCAACGCCAGGATTAGGCTTAATCCGATCGTTTTAGCAGCTTCTACCCAACCGTTTTCAGGCTTGAGTGGCGGCGGATGGACGGGTTTGGGCGCTGTGCCATTCCCTCCAACCTGCTCGGTAGACTCCGAGGAGCTAGATAAAAATGGGTTGCCTGGGTCTGAAGGAGAATTTTGATCGGGATTCGTAGACATCAGTTGCTCTAAATATCAGCCTTATATCGGGCATCAGAATGGAACAGAAGCGATCGTAAGCTTTGGGCTGAGGCAGTCTGAAGGTCGAAAAGCTACATTGTTAAATCACATTGCTAAAGAATCGTAGCTAAAAACAATGCTAAATGACGATTAAGCTTGACCCAAAACAGTACAGTAATTCTGTCATACGATACTACCCTAAGAGAGTTCGTGACTTAAATCTGCTACATTTTTTGGATCTAGCGCTCAAATCTTGACTTTGTTGCTCCTCTAAACTTTCTTATTTTCCCCACCTCTGCTGTAGCTGCGTTCATTATGACTGTTTCTACCCGTTTATTGATTCGCCATGCGCGTATTCTCCAGCCGAATGGAGAGTTTTTGATAGGAGATGTGGAGGTGTGCGATCGCCAGATTGTCCAGGTTGCCCCAGAAATCAGGATCTCGCTACCCGACGGAGAAGATCCGACCCATCAGGAAATTGACGCAACCGGACTGACTTTGTTGCCGGGAGTGATCGATCCGCAGGTGCATTTTCGGGAGCCAGGGCTGGAGTACAAAGAGGATCTGTTTACGGCAAGCTGCGCCTGTGCCAAAGGCGGCGTCACCTCATTTCTGGAGATGCCCAACACTAAGCCACTGACCACCACGCAAGCCGCCCTAGACGACAAGCTGCGCCGTGCCGCCGAGAAGTGTCTGGTGAACTACGGCTTTTTTATTGGCGCAACGGCAGAAGGCTTACCCGATTTGATTGCGGCTCATCCCACTCCAGGCATCAAGATTTTCATGGGGTCAATGCATGGGGCGCTGTTGGTCGATCAGGAGGCGGCGCTGGAAAAAATCTTTGCGATGGGCGATCGCCTGATTGCCGTCCATGCCGAAGACCAGGAGCGCATCCGTCAGCGCCGCGAACAGTTCGCTGGAATCACCGATCGCGCCATCCATTCTCAGATACAGGATAACCAGGCGGCATTGCTGGCGACTCAGCTTGCCCTGAAGCTATCCAAAAAATATCAGCGACGGCTGCATATTTTGCATCTTTCAACCGCCGAGGAAGCCGATCTGCTGCGCCAGGACAAGCCCGCCTGGGTGACGGCAGAAGTGACGCCGCAACATCTGCTGCTGAACACTAGCGCCTATGAGACGATCGGCAGTTTTGCCCAGATGAATCCGCCGCTGCGATCGCCCCACGATAACGAAGTCCTCTGGCAAGCGCTCAAGGATGGCGTTATCGACTTCATTGCCACCGATCACGCTCCGCACACGCTAGAGGAAAAGGCTCAAGACTATCCCAACACACCTTCCGGGATGCCGGGTGTTGAGACCTCCCTGCCGCTGATGCTGACCCAGGCAATGCAAGGACGCTGCACCGTGGCTCAGGTGGCAAACTGGATGTCTACAGCGGTGGCTCAAGCCTACGGGATTCCTAGTAAAGGGGCGATCGCTCCTGGCTACGATGCCGATCTGGTGCTGGTGGATTTGGAAACCTATCGTCCGGTGCTGCGGGAGGAGCTGCAAACCAAATGCGGCTGGAGTTCCTTTGAGGGCTGGAACCTCACAGGTTATCCGGTGGTGACGATCGTTGGGGGTCAAATTGTCTACGATCGCGGCAAGCTAAATACGGCAGTGCGGGGTCAGGCACTCAGGTTTGACTCGCTGGGCGATCGCTAATCGATCGACAAAGGGCGTTGCTGAATTGAAGTATGAATCTATCTGAGTTGTCAGTTCTCTCGCCCCCTTTTCTTGCTTGCCGCAGGCGCTAAGCCCCCAATTCTGGGGGACTTCCGAACCTTCAAAGTCCCCCAGAATTGGGGGGTTGGGGAGCATTCATATATTCAGCAACGCTCGAAAACATCTAACCGATCGCCCCCTTGACGATCGCCCGCTTTTCCTATATGCTCACACGTTATAGCTATTTGCAACTCGCCCTGCGGTAGCTGAATCCCAAAAATCTAGCGCTACTCAAAGCTGCGACAACAGCGATGAGTAGCTAACCACCAAACTGCGGTGCGGCAGTCTGGTGGCTAATGAGGAATTTTAACACTCCTTTTAGCCGCTCTGATGCTTCATGCTTTCGGGGCGGCTAGGTTTTTGGGTTTCCTTCCCGAAACCCAAAACAGGAGAACTCTGATGGTTAGCTCGTTTCAGTCGGATTATGCCAATCGGTTTTTGTTGAATTTAGGAGGGCAGAAGGCAGGATTCAGGAGTCAAAATTCTGAATTTCTGGCTTCTAATCTCCTGGCTTCTGACTCCTCTACTCTTGACTCCTCCCGTGCCAAGGGCGATCGCGAACTTCTCTATGTGCTCGTGATTGCCTCCGAGGCAGGTGCGCTGGAAACCCTCTATGAACTCCAGCGGCGCGGCTTTGCCAATGTCACCGACTGGAGTCGCAATTTGCCCCGTCCTGGAGAATTCCCGCAACCGCGATCGGGTGAGGTGATGCGGATTTTGCAGCGGTATCGGCTGCGGGGGTGAGGGGCGATTAGACCTCGGAGGTTTTCAAACCTCCGAGGTCTGGGGGGCAGAACATCAACGCCTAAGCCCAGAATTGGAGGATTGAGAGGGCGCTGAGGATTGAGCAAAATGGGTCAACAGCTCCCGGTGAATAAACCGATATCGCCCGCCAATGCGTTGCAGCAACCGCCGCTCGACCCCGTAGTTGAGGAAAGCCACCAGATTCCAGGGAATGACTCCGCTGCGCGCCAAAACGAAGCGTAGGCAGAAGTGCTGAACAAAAGCCAGCCCACCCCCATATACGAAGGCGAGTCGTAGCGCCACGAACCCTATCCACATGAACCCTATCCACATGAGTAAATTTTGAAAGGATTCGACTATGGTCACTATCAATTTCTGCATTGATTCAGCTTGAGCGATCGCACCACCAATAAAGAGGCAAGCGACAAAGAAAACCAACGCAGCACAAATGAATATAGTAGTAAACATCATGCTTTGAAGCGAGTTCCAGATCCCCTGGTTTGGCTTTGATCGTAGTTTCAGTTCTTTTTTTAACCCCTCAATCAGCCCACCAATCAGCTCCTCAATCAGCCCAAAAATCAGCCCACCAATCAACCCACCAATCAGCCCACCAATCAGCACATAAATCAACCCACCAATCAACCCACCAATCAACCCGCCAATCAGCACATAAATCATCAGTTGTTTTAGGCTACGCAAAATTTCTCGTCGCACTTTATGCGACATTGAAATTTCAAATGCTTCTACAGGATCAATGTCATCTAGCCCATAGGTCAGCCCATAGGTCAGCCCATAAATCAGCCCATAGGTCAGTCCATAAATCAGCCCATAGGTCAGTCCATAAATCAGCCTATAAATCAACCCACCAATCAACCCGCCAATCAACCCACCAATCAACCCGCCAATCAACCCAATCAGCCCATAAATCAGCCCACCAATCAACCCAAAAATCAGCCCACCAATCAACCCACCAATCAACTCACCAGTCATCAGTTGTTGTTTTAGGCTACGCAAAATTTCTCGTCGCACTTTATGCGATATTGAAATTTCAAATGCTTCTACAGGATCAATGTCATCCAGCCCAACAAGCAGCCCAACAAGCAGCCCATAAACCAGCCCAACAAGCAGCCCAACAAGCAGCTCAACAACCAGCCCAAGAACCAGCCCATAAAGCAGCCCATAAACCAGCCCAAGCAGCCCAAGAACCAGCCCACCAAGCAGCCCAAGAACCAGCCCATAAAGCAGCCCACCAAGCAGCTTAACAACCAGCCCAACAACCAGTCGATACTGTCGCTTTTGTGCAAAAGTATCCAACCAGCTCGGCTGCATTTCCTCAATCAACAGATCGACCTGATAATTTTCCTCTAGCTTCCGTGCTAGCCAGCCTAACCAATGGCGCGTGTCTCTTCGATCCGGTTCCTGCTCCGGCGTTTTATAAGCCCACGATCGCTTCTTTAGCCCTTTACGACGATCGCCCCGACGAGTATCGATCGAGAGTTGGCGATCGATGTATTTTTCCAACAGGTCAGCTTTGCTCTCAAACGGCTGACGCGGATCATAAACCCTGGCAGCAATTGAGAGAAACAGGGGCACGCGCAGCAGTCCCACCGCTTCATCAGGCTGTGGCTCCAGCAAGCGCTGCATTTCTGGCGACTCCTGAAGGGCTTTCCAGAGGGGCGATCGATTAATTCGGGTCAGATAGTCTTGAATCTGCGAGTCAGAGAGCGGCTGCAAACACACCGCACCTCGCAGGGTGTCCAGCCGGACAACGGCAGTTTCATAGGCGGTTTCATATTCTTTCGTCCGGCAACAAACCACCACCTGCGGATAATGCTGGGCAAACTCGTTCAGCTTTTGGGCGCATTTGATCTGCCGCTCTAGCCCTAGCTCATCGAGTCCATCCATCAAGGGCAATAACACCCGCTGATCGAGCCAGGTTTCATAGCGTTTGAGCTTGCGATCGCCCCCATAGTTATCGTAGAGCTGCTCTACCAGCCAGTCCTGGATACTCTGGCGATCGTCTTTCCAGGTCGAAATCTCAAAGATAATCGGAATCGTAGTTTCCGGGGTTTGCAGTGCGCCAAAGACAAGCTGCTCGGCAAGGTTGAGCAACTGTGTGGTTTTGCCTGCTCCTGGCGCACCCAGAATTAACAGTTTGCCCTTAATGTCTTGTCGCCCAAAGACTTCAATCAGCAGCTTGTCGGGCGGCAATTGTTCGGGAGCCTTGCCTGCAATCAATAGCTCTTGAGTTGCCTCCAGCTCTGCGGATTCTGTCTCTAAGAATTCGGGTTCTGGAGTTTCCCAGGAGGGCAGCCCCACCTGCTGCGGCTGTTCTTGCAGTTCAACATAAAGCTGCTGTTGCTGCATCAGCGTATACTTCAAGCGCCTATAGATTTCTGTTCGCTGGTCTTCTAAGATGCGTTTTGCCCATCCCCAATCCACCTGCGGCTGTGGCTTAGGGGCAAACCATTGCACCATCACATTCTGGATAGTGGTCTGGTTGTGATGTGAGTTTTGGAAACTGAAGGTGTCTCGCCCGCCCTGCGTCTGCTGGATGCTGCTATCTGTAACTTGGGTCTGGTCAATCTGCTGGCGTTGCGCGGGATCAGAGGGGGGCATGAGGAGAAGGCTGACAGGTGATAAAGCGAATGCAATCCAGACAAGCCGTTAGAAACCCAAAACCTTTGAGGCGATGCCTAGCCAAGGGGCGATCGCCCCAAACACCTCTTGCCCTTTTTGCCAGAGGTTTTTCCCCGCATCAGAGGCTTTGTCCACCGTTTCCAGGGCTTCCCCCACTTTTTTCAGGTTTTGCGCCACCAGATCCTTGTCTGCATTTTCCTTGGCGGCTTCCCGCTTAGCAGGTTTGAGATAATCTAGAGCCTCTTCCTGCTGTTGGCTCGTCAATCCCGCGCCTTTAACTGCCGCCTCCAATTCTTCCAGCAGCTTTACCACATCAGCTCCAGTGATACCGCTTTGCTGCTGCCCCACATTGCCCGATTGATTGACCGTGGCATCTCGTCCTGCCTGGGTTTGCTGCACCTGAGCATTATTGATCTGAGTGCCGCTAATCGATTGCGATTGTCCAGGCTGGTCAGGCTGTGGCTTCTTCCAAAACATGGGGGCTGACTCCAGAATTTGCCCCCATTCTATAGAATCGGGCAGAATATGCCAATGAGCGACGGATACACCCAATAGGCTGCCTGAAAAGTATCAAATGTTCTGCATTCACTCCCCAATCCCCAATTCTGGGGAACTTTTGAGTAAGTTTACGTTCAAAGTCCCCCAGAATTGGGGGGTTGGGGGGCGGCTCGGATAGCGATTTGCACTTTTCAGATATCCTCTTAATCTCAAAGCCTCACTGCTTAATCTCAGAACCTCACCGCTGAATCTCAAAGCCTCACCGCTGAATCTCAGAACCTCGCCGCTGACTCTCAAAGCCTCACCGCCGAACCTCAGAACCTCACCGCCGAACCTCAAAACATCACCGCTGAATCTCAGAACCTCACCGCTGAATCTCAGAACCTCACCGCTGAACCTCAAAGCCTCACCGCTGAATCTCAGAACCTCACCGCTGAATCTCAGAACCTCACCGCTGAATCTCAGAACCTCAGCGCTGAACCTCAAAACACTTAATCAGCAAGCCCACCCATAAATCAGGCGGGTCAGCATAGTAGTCAATCTGCTCGATTTGGTAGCGAACGATTTGAGAATTTTCGGTCAACAAAAGGTAATCACCTGGCTTAATGCCTTCTCCATAGGCAGTCATAGAAAAGCGATCGCCCTCCACTGCCTCAATCGCGTAATGTTCGCCGCTCACCTGGCGGATGTAGCGATGTGTCTTATTCACGCTGGTGTCTTGCTCACACTGAGTTCTGGGCAGCACGACTGACGATCGCCGACCACTGCACCTGCTTCTGCTGAGTCCGCCGATAGGAGAAAAACAAATCTGGGTTTTGAAACGTGCAGTAGGGGGCGATCGCGATCTGTTCAGCGCTAATGCCTAACTGCTGAAGCTGAAGTTCATTCACCCGCCGCACGTCTAGCTTGGCGCGTCCCGGCTGAGGATCGTCCAGAATCGGAGGGCTAGGCAACTGCTTCAGAATGTCCAAAACTGCGTCGGGCGCTGCGTCAGGCGCGATCGGTGTCGTCAAGATCGTAGCGCCCACCTGCGCCGCCACAGTCGTAGACACCTGATAGACCTCTCCGGCGATCGCAGGCCCTAAGCCAATCCGCAGATGCTTAAGCTGACTGCCCTGCGCCTGAAGACGGGCGATCGCCATCGGCACGATTTTCAGCGAGGTGCCCCGCCAGCCTGCATGAACCGCCGCCACTTGCCCTGTTTCACTATCGGCAATCAGGACGGGCGTACAGTCTGCCGAACAAACCCAAAGGGACTGGTGGGGGCGATCGCTCACTAACCCATCGGCTTCCTGAAAGTCAGTTTTGTCTTCGCCCACTTCAGCCGCACTCAAAACCCGGTTGCCGTGAACCTGCTTAATTCGATAGACCGGGGCTGCGGGCTGCAAGATTTCTACAAGATTAGAGGGCACAAGATCAGAGGGCGCAGGCTGCAGGGGCGATCGGGCTAGCCCTGTAAAAAAGCCATGCCGCCACTCTTGAAGTAAGCTGCAAGTCAAATAAGAAATCTCTTGTTCAGATTGCAGAGCTTCAGTCTGCCAGTTCCAGGTATGCACAATCATCCCCCTATTACAGCGCTTTGCGCTTGAGTCTGTTTAGATTTTTTGTTGTATGCCGCGCGGCACACAACAAAAAATCTCTGGCTTAGGCAATTGAAGATTACTGTAAGCAATGCCAGAGAAGCTAAAAAATGAAGTTAGAACCCGGTTCCATTTGTTTAAGCTATGGTGGAGCAGGAGTAGAGACAGATCTACTAGCGGAATGCAAGAGCAAACCAACATTTTTCCAGGCTTTGATGACAATTTCCGGAATAGTCCTGAGATTTTAATAAAAAATTTAGATTTTCTGGAACTTTTGAGTGGCAACTGACGACTACTTATTCAAATCATTTCAAAGGATCCCCCCGACTAGGGAAAGGATTTTAGCTCAATCTAGTCAAAATCCAGATTATGATGTCTTGGGTTGTTCTCTAGACCTTTGCCCCGATCAATCTCAGCTTGAATGCAGCCTGCTAAGGACATAGCGATGACTAAACGTGACTCAAATCGGACGTTTCAAGGCTTTTCTAGCCAGCGTCCTCTTCTACTTAGCCTAGGGTTAGGTGGTCTCAGTCTGCTCAGTTCGGGTGTGGTCTACGCCCAAACGCCGTCGTCATTGTCAGAGGGTGCAGTCGTTCCGAGTGCCCAAGACTTGTTGTTGGACAGCCCGGCTGATTTAGCATCGCCCTCCACAATGCCTGATTTCACGACGCCTGATTTCACAACGCCTGAGGCGTTCTCGGAATCAACAGTTGCCCCTGCTGATGCGAGTGGAGCGATCGATGCTTCTCCAGCCCCAGAAAGCTTCTCCTCTCCCGATTTAGTGTCTCCCAACTTGGCTGATGATGCTAAAGCTGCCTTCGATCAAGCAACGCCAGGTACCTATATTGACCCCACGCCCTATTCGCTAGGGGCGACCAGTCCAGACGTGATTTTGTCGGAGCGATCGACCGGATGTGAAGCTGTACTGCAAGCGGGACAGGGTGTGCCCAGCAGCATTTGTCCTCTAGCGCCGTCATTCTCGGCTGAGTCCGGTGGAATTGACTCTAACGGCGGCAGCAGCGGCAGTTACAGCTCTACCTACAACACGGCTGTAGCGCTACCCTCAGCCCAAGATTTCTATAACTTGACCGTGCGTCCCCCTGCCCAAATCAGCAACGGCAATATTAGTTTGCAGTTTCCTCTAACAATCCCGGCGGCTATTACTTCTGCTTTTGGCTGGCGAATTCATCCGATCGCAGGTGAAAGCCGCTTTCACACTGGCACCGATCTGGGCGCGCCTCAAGGCACTCCAGTGATGGCAGTGTTTGATGGCAAAGTGCAAATTGCTGATGTGATGGGAGGCTACGGTCTAGCAGTCGTCCTACGCCATAACAAAGATACTCAAGAAACCCTGTATGCCCATATGTCTGAGGTATTTGTTAAGCCTGGAGACACGGTGAAGCAGGGTGAAGTAATTGGCAGAGTGGGCAGCACGGGCTATTCTACAGGGCCTCACCTGCACTTTGAGTTTCATAAACTCACGCCCCAAGGCTGGACAATGGTAGATCCCGGTCAGGCGTTGGAGTATTCTTTGGCTCAGTTCATTAAGGGCATCAAGCCTGGGGATAAGAAGGCTGAATCGCTGTTTGCGTCGATCGGCTGGGAAAATCTCAAGAAAGCGTTGGAAATGGCGGAGGCAAAGCCGAAAGCCCCGAAGAGCGTTAGCCTAAATCCTGCGCCGCGCCTAGAGTTATCTAACGACAGATCTGAGCAATAGCTTCACTTTCGGAATCAGCAGCGAAGGAGTTTGCATATCTTGCAAGCTCCTTTTTTATTTTTCATCCAATATTCCTTCACAGTACCGCAGCAGCAGGGTGAGCCGATCGCCAATTTGTTGCCGTCTTTGGCTCTGGGTTGCCGACAGCCTAGCTGTCTGTAAAAACATTAGATCGGTGTTGAGTAAACGGAGCTGCTTGTTGATTTCTACCTGGAAGGAGTAAATTCTGGAAGCCTCGGCAGGTTCAAAGGTTTCTGGCTCAACAGACAAAATCTGCTCCTGAAAATAGGTCTGAGCTGCCGCAAGGGATTCCTGGAGCTGAGGGCGATCGCTTTGCTCTAACTGCGTTTGCAACAGATAAAGCATTTGCTGGAAATGGCGATATTGAACCTGGAACTGTGGCAGCATGAATTTCAGTAAACAGTCACGAATTTTGAACAATCTTTGCTCCCGCAACCGCTAAAACTTGCGTATTATAGCGCCATGTGCTTGCGTTAGGAAATTCTTTTATACAAAGATTTCAGAGCTAGGCACGGTCGTAATGTGCCGCATTGTTCTACTCCGAATTCTAAGCTGGAGAAGCTCCTAAAATCCAATACTTTTCAATGCTTCTCAGCTAATCGGCTCTGTCTATGAGGAGGTAGCGAGAGATATGGGAGCTAGCGACAGCACAACCTTTTGGCGGGTTGTTTTCCCTTTGCTTGCATCCAGCGTTATTGGAGTTGGGCTGCTAGGGTTTACTCTTTCCTACGACGAACGCATTTTTGTTGTGTGTGGTGGGCTGCGCCCACCACACACAACAAAAATGCACTACAGCTAGAGGGCTTGCGTAAGTCCTATTAAAGCTTTTTACGCTTGAGAAGTTCTAAAAAGGCGTAAATCGCTGGAGACAGCAGAGCATCGGCTAAAACGGCAACCCCGATCACGCGTGCGAGTGGAACAGGTAACGAATAGATCTGTACTACGGGTGGAATCGGCTCTGCGGCTAGCCGAGGCAAAATTGTAGCGCCCAATCCTTGAGCCACTAACCCGACGATCGTGGCATCTGTTCCCACCTCGTAAGCCACTTTCAACGAGTACCCAAAGCTACGGGCATGATCATAAACCTGCTGCATCATCA
>NZ_JCACIN010000099.1:0-20993 GCF_059504425.1 Drouetiella sp. | reverse complement strand
TTGCGTTGATGCTGCCTTTAAAGAGTGTCCTAACGTATGTGCGTAGCGCTATAAAGTGTAACGAGTTCCTGGTTGACTGCCAGTGCTGCCTTGACTTGGGCATGACGGATGTGTTCTTTGAGAGTGCTCAAAAAGTCATCATAGTTCTCTGGAAATGAAAGGAGTTTATCTGACACGGCTTTAAGACTAGTTTTATGGCAAGTTGCTGCGGATCTCTTTAGCTTTAGTCTCTAGAGCAACTAATAGTTTTTGCAATTGCTCTAGACCCGTATCCTCTAACGAGATATCCGACACGTTACGGATTAAGGATTCAACTTTACGATTGAGCGCTACATGCTTCCTCTCTGGCTGATGCTCAGCAATGATTTTGCCAATTAAAGTGCGTGTCTCGCTAATCGTTAGTTTTTTCTCTAAAATCTGAATCACACTATCTTGGCGAATCTCTAAGGCTTTTTCTTCAGGAATTCCCAGTTTTTTGGCATTAAGCTGCTGAATCAGTCGAGCATGATTTGTACCCAATCCAGACTGGCGAATAGCCTGCTTAAGATCAATTGGAAATTTTAAAGACGGAAAGACATTAGCATCTACCGACGCTGGGTTTTGCTGGAAGCGGAGTAACAGCAAGAAGATGTCACGTTCGATATTGTCTAGTTCAAACGTATTAACACATCTGGATTGCTTATCTCTTGTCATAGTTACTAACTTAGTTAGTTGTGGCAAAAGTTTCCTCGTATTTAACCGAGCGATTGCTCTTCTGACTGCTTTAATCGTTTCCTCTGGCTCGACACCAAGCTCAAATTTAACCTGTTGAGTTAGCCCTTCTGCTAAATCCAGGTCATTCAATCCTTCTCGATGCAGACTAGTTAGTAAAGCGCATGAGTGCAGTTCTGCTTCTGAAAGCTCCCTTGGCAATATTACGGCATCCAAGGTTTCAATCTCAGGCTGTAAATACTCAGATACCGCTCGCCATCGACGTTCACCGTCAAATAAAAGGTTGCCGGGCAGCAATATGATTGGCTGTTGTTGTCCCTCTGCTTTGATAGACACCGCCATGCTGTGAATGCTATTAGGAGCAAAGGTTTGCCTAGGCTGCTTAAGGTTTGGCTGAATATCTTTATGATGAACTTTAACAACTCCGCCCACTTCTTTCAGCTGATCTCGCAAAGCTTCAATAATCTGATTGAGTTGATTCCGTTCCGCTTCGGCAAGTTCAACTGTTGTTTGATTAGCTTTCAACCGAACAATTTCAGCCTGAAGTTCATCAATGTGACCCTCAAGCTCAAACACTTGCTGCGAACCTGCTGCTCCAGCAAACATTCCAAGGACACTAGGTTTATTTGACTTTGGCATTATCTATCTCCCATCTCTGCCAGTTCTTGAATTAGAGCATCTACAATTGGCTGAAAGTCGGCCCGTGCTTCTCTACCGGGTCGAAAAATTCCGAGTGGTAACCCTCGCCCCGACGCATTCAAGATATCGGCTGACTCGCGGATTGGATTAAAGAACCGAATGCCCAATTGCTGACAAACTATCGGTAACTCTTCGACAATACTTTGATGTGCTCCCCAATTGCTTTTCCAACGCGTTGGAACAATGCCCATAATCTTAGGTGCTGGTTTGAGCCTGAGCTGCTTACAGTTGTGGTAGTACCACTCAATCATGGCAGCAGCACTTTGAGAAGCTTTGTACTCAGGCTGAATTGGAATTAAAACATGAGTGCATGCCGCCAATGCAGTTAAAGGTAAAGGTTCTAGAGTGGCAGGACAATCAATGATGACAAAGTTATGAGGTAAAGGATAATCACTCAGTCGATCTGCCAGGACATAAGGTCCACGCAGATCTTTTGAAACTAGGCGAATTGTTTCATGAAGTTCTTTACCCCCTTTACAGACCTGGATTTTGTCAATCTTACTTGCCCAGGCAGTCATTAGCGGATAATTACCCGCGAAACTTGGATCATAAACATCTGCCATTGTGCCAGGATGACTACTCTCTCTTAATCCACAAAATAAAGTGAGTGATTCATTAGGATCAATGTCCAGCAAGGCAACTGAGTAGCCTCGAACTCCTAATTCGTAAGCAAGGTTATAGGCAGTGGTTGACTTTGCAACACCACCTGCATTGGTTTCAATAGACAAGATGACCTGCGAACGTAGCTGGTTCGGCATAATAATTTTCCTAATGCTATAACGTTATCTCAGGCTTTAACTGAACTTTTAAGTCAGACCTACGGTCATGCAAAGTGGAGTTACTAGTAGGCTAAGTGAGAAGTTTCTACAAAAAAGCTTGCTTTAACCAATGATTTTTTGAATCTCAAGGATAAGAAGTAACATCTGAATGACTGCGGTTTCCAGCAGCAGCTTGAGATTCTTAGAAACATAAAGTATTTGCTTGTCCAAGTTCGTGGCTGAATCAAAAAATTATCTCTGAGATAACGTTATATCAGTTTTTTGCAACAACGTTCTCTATCAGATGGAACCCGCATCATTCCCTGCTGTGGCTTTGACTCTGTCCCTTCCGATCTGGGTACCTATCTGATTGTCCGTTATTCACAACAGTTAGGAGTGGCTTGTCAAACCGTAACGGCATACTTTCAAGCTTATGGCGACTTAAACGGGGGCACACTGACATCCAGTTTGAACCTCTACGATTCAGACCAGTTAACGCAGGTCAGCGATCCTTTTTGCTGAACCCGCCTGCCATTCACACTCCGGCTGGAATGACCCGTAATCGAGATCCACAGCTGCCCTGCTTTGATCTGGATCTCAACACCTGGGTTGCACCCTTCTTTATGGGGAGCAGTCAATACTCAGGTGGTACGCCGCAGTTGTGCCCTTTACAAACAGTGGCAGGAACCCTATAGAACCGACTTCACCTATCAGGAGTATCTCAAGTTTGATGAACCCTGGGCATGACTCAAAGCAACGGGTGTCACCACAGGGCTTGCCCTGCTGACAGGTGTTTTACAACAGCCCTCACGTCGCTCGCTCCTCCAACCTTTGTGGCCCCAACCCGGTAGCGATCCTCCTGAACAAACGATGAATGAGGACTGGTTTTCTCGCGAGCTGACAGACCCTACTATAGGTTGTCCTCCCCCTCGCCGATCGCCTTCAAATACGCCTCAGCCGCCGCCTGCTTGAATACGCCCTGAGTGTAGCGCTGAAACACGCGGTCGCTCTTAATGCCCATCAACTCCTTGCCAAACAGCGGATCGACCCCTCGCCGCGTCACCTCCGTGCCAAACGAATGGCGAAACCGATGCGGATGGATGCCCTCAATCCCCGCGATAGTTCCCAACTTTTTCACCATCTTGTGCAACCCCTGATAGCCCAGCCTCTGCCCTGCACTCTTCGGGTCTTGTGCCAAGAACATAGGACTCTCCAGCGCTGGAGCAAACCCGTCCCCCTGCTGCCCTCGCCACTCCAGATAAGCCTCCAGATAAGTTCGCGCCTCCCGACTGAGCGGCACTTGACCTACGTTCTGTCCCTTGGAGCGATGCACCGTGAGCATCTTGCCATTCCAGTGTTCCACATTTAACGCTGAAGCCTCGGATGCTCGCAAACCATGGCTAAGCACCGCAATGATGGCCCGATCGCGCATCCGAGTCTTATCATCCAGCTCTAGCACTGACCATAGATCACCCAACTCCTCCGCCTCAATGTGAGCCGCCTGCGGTTCCTCCTTCCTCTCCAAGTCGATCGCGTCGGTGGGCAAAGGTTGATTCATCGGATAGCCATTACTGCGACGTAACCAGTTATAGAACGATCGCAGCGTATTGAGAGCATGATTCACCGAAGCAGGCTTCAAGCCCTTGAGCTTCAGATCCCGGCGATATTTGCCGAGATCGCTAGGAGAGACATCCAGCCAGGATTTGTTAGACCAGGCAGCAAATCGTTTTAGCTGTCCCCGGTAGGTTCGCTGGGTATTGTCTGCTTTACCTGTCTGTCTGAGAAACTCCTCAATCTGCCAATCGCGCAAATCAGGAGGACGATCGCCTCTTCCCCCACCCTCCGGCTTTCCGCCTTCGAGCGAAACAATCACAATCGGTAAAACGGGGTCAGGTGGAGAGGAGTTCATGGGCGATCGGATTAATGCTGGGACTTTAGGTGCAGATAATTTCACTTATCTATATCAGATTATTGTAAGAATATTATGTAAGCTGGAGCGATCGACTCTCCAAATCCACTTATCATCAGATTCAAGGCAATGAAATTAGCCGCATGGGTAGACCCACAAACGAGAAGTGTTGGGCATGCAGCCTGTTAACGGTGAACGAAGCCCGTAAGCTGCATGAGACAGATCGGGGTGGCGATGGCTGCTGGAGTGATGACACTTGCCGCAGTCGGCGATTGTACTACCGCAAGGGCCGTACTCAAGGCGTCAGGCGACAACTCCAGATTGAAGAGTTAGTCGTGCCGATTGCTGAAGTTCCCTATGTGGTGCTGCATTCCTATGTGGACAAGCCTCGACAAATTAATGACGCGGTGGTGATCCACGCGCTGTGTGCAGAGCTGTGGCTGGGAAATAAGCCGACAGCGATGACGCAACCCCAACATACGTTTGGGCTACCCCCGCGAATGGTCAAGGAGTATGCGCGTCAATTGTTGGAGGCGCTTTACCAGCGCTATGGCAACGATCGCCGCAGTGGATTTGAGCGCTTTGCCCGTGAGGAACAGCACTCCGTTTCCCAATGTCCGATCCGACCTTGCTCTTACCATGCTGAGCATTTGCATTGTCGTCAGGTAGGAGAGCGTCTGTGAAGGCAGAGCAGCTGGAGCTAGCGTTGTGGGATCAGTTGCAAAGGGCACAGCAAAGTCCAGAGTTCTTGGATGTGGAGTCGATGCTGGATGCTGTGGAAGCAACAGTGGCTCATTTGCCTGAGTCTGAGCAACTGCGGTTTGCGGGAGAGGCGTTGCTTCAAGTGGCTGAGCTTTGTGTAGCGCGATCGGCTCTATGGATGACGGAGTGGGAGGAGTCCTCTCGTGATCCCATTGTCGAGCGTGGCTTCTTTGCCGAGGTGGTGCGGCAGACGATGGCGGTGGATTTGAGTGAGTTGATGGAGCCAATTTCACCCCGGAGGCAGCGGGTGAAATCAACCCAGAAACCAGAGGGGTCGATCGCGGCTCCGGTGGGTAAGGCAGCAGTGCTGGCAATGGTGGAGCAGCTAGAGGCATCGGCAGCGGATGAAGCAGAAGAGAAATCAGGAAGTGTGGGCGATCGCCCATGAGGAGAAGGTGTCTGACTGGACAGAGGCGATCGAGCGAAGGCTTCAATCTGCGCCTGATGAGAGGGTTTCGTTCACTGAACTGTGTCGTCACCTAAGCATGCCGTGGGTTGAAGTGTGGTTAGGTCTGTTGTTAGGCGGCTTTGAGTTAGGGCAGAGAGGAGAGTTTTATCAGGCTGCAATTTGGGTGAGGTGCCCTAAATTGTAGGCTGCCGTCTCAAAGAATCTGCTGAGGAAATAATTTGAAAATCTTGTGTAACCAGGGAGATAAAACCTGGAGAGTTACACAAGAAAGCCTCCCTGAATCAGCCCTGTTCTAAAGTCTCTTGATGAATGCAAAATCGACGTTTGAAGTGCTCGGATGATAGGGTTTGAGCTATTGTATAGTGCATTATTAGGACGCAGATAAAGTGTGATGTCCTAATGTTTCCTTATTCCTCGCTCAGCTTGCACAGAGGGCAACAGCTAATCTGAAAGAGGTCTATTCATTTGAAAATCGGGCATTGCTGAAAATCGCTGTAAGGCTTTTTTATTAACATTCATAACAGTTTTTTACAACTGCCTCTATGCCTCTATGCGCCACCGCCAAGATATTACTGAGCTGTTCTCAACTTTCTTGCAATTTGAAACTGACATTATTACCCGCTGGACGACAGATGCAAAGCTGCGGCGCAGTTTTCAAGGCGTGTTTGCCCAATCCCCTGATCCGTCAGAGTTGGTTTGGACAATCTACTGGCACCGCATCTGGGATCAAACAAGGTCGGAATCTGCTCACAATCTGGCAAGCCTTCACTTGTCGGCGTATTTGCAAGAGTCTTGTTACTGGGCAGCCTACCGCACTTTTAATAAATTCAGCGGCAGCCAATTTACACTGCTAGACTATTTCCAAATAGCGATCGCAGAGGTCAGCACCGTTCTGCGAGGATTCAGGAACGATCGCGGCGCTAGTCTACGCACCTATGCGGAAATGGTATTTCAGAGCATCCTACGGGATGGATTGCGGCAGCGGCAGGCAGCAGATCTCTGCACAGATTGGACTCTACTCCGCAAGATTAGCAAAAAGCGGTTAATAGAAAGTCTGCAGCATGCTGGATTATCGGCAATGGCAATGACTCAATACAAACTAGCCTGGACTTGCTTTAAGACTCTCTATGTACCAGCGTCCTCTACAGAGCGATTGCCTAAGCCAGATTTAGCACTGTGGCAGGCTGTTGCTCGTCTGTATAATGAGGAGCTAAACCCCGGTTCGCCTCCCATCACAGCTAGGGAACTCGAGCAATGGTTGAGCCGCTGTGCTGTCTGGGTTCGCTCTTATCTTTATCCATCCGTTGCTTCACTAAATGTGTCCTCTGTGGACGAAAATACTAGCGAAATTCAAGACAGGGTTGCTGCTGATATTGATACGCCCTTAGGGGCGCTTATTGATCGAGAAGAGATCATGCAGCGCCAGAGTCAGTACACGCGAATTACTCAAGTGCTGGAGGGAGCGATCGCGGAGCTAGATGCTCAAACGCAGATGATTTTGCAACTTTATTATCAAAAGCACTACACGCAGCAGCAGATTATGAAGCAACTAGCCCTAGGTCAAGCAACCGTATCGCGGCGGCTGAGTAAAGCCAGAGAATTCCTTTTGACTGCGTTAGTGCAGTGGAGTCAGGCAGAGCTGAATAATCTACCTACACCAACCCTAATAGGAAGTATGAGTACAGGTTTAGAAGAGTGGCTTTGCGCCCGATACAGCCAGACTGCTGTAAATCCAACTTAAGTTTTAAAGAGTCCATGCGCTTTTTCCCCTTTAGTGTGTACCTCAGCACCTGTAGCCACTTAGCACTTGTAGCAAGACCTAAACGATATGATTACCTTCGCCGATCCAACTGATGCATGGCTGGAAATCTCCCCCGCTCAGCAAGAGACAGTTTGGCAGCACAGCCAATGCCATGCTCCTAATCGCCGCTGGAACGCTTATCTAAATCGTCTATGTTTAGACACAGTACTTCCCTGGATTAAGGCAGAGCATGCACCAGAGGCTACAATCTGGCAGAGTCAGGAGAATTTGTCCAGCATTTGGGATGTGGTGAACGGAGCCGCGATCGTTATTGGCAATCAGCGGTTAGTACTCCTGCCCAGCGAGGCGATCGACAATGGCGAACTGGAAGTGCCACAGGAATGGATTGATATTCCTGAATGGACCGCTGATTACTATTTAGCCTTACAGATACAGTTGGATGAACAAGAGAACACGCACTGGGTCAGGATTTGGGGATATACAACGCATCAAGATCTGAAGATGCATGGTTATTACGATGCTGATGATCGAACCTATAGATTAGAAGCACAAAACCTAATCAGAGATATAGGCGCATTGTGGGTAACGCTACAGTTTTGCCCTGAAGCTCAGACTAAAGCTGCGGCTCTTCCTCTCGCCGATTTAAGCAATGTTCAGGCAGAAAATTTGATTCAGCGCCTCAGCAATGCCGTCATTCCCCGGCTGGTCCTTCCTTTTGCAATGTGGGGAGCCTTGCTGTCTCAGGATGACTGGCGACAGCAGATGTATCGGCAGCAGTCCAGTGGACTAATAATCAGTGAACTAACAAACTTGAGCCGGTGGTTCCAGCGACATGTGGCAACAGGTTGGCAGAGCCTAGAAGCCTTGTTTAACGACGATTTGCAATTGGCAATTAACCTGCGATCAGCTCCTAGAGATACAACCCTCACCCAGGGCAAGCAAATCATCCTGTCTACAGAGCCTCCGCAAACGGTCTTACTGCTGCTCAGCCTAGCTTCAGAGGCGGATGAGCGAGTTGCAATCATGGCGCAACTGCATCTCGATTCTAGTCAGGTCACGCCTGCGAATCTGACGCTAAATCTGCTGGCAGATACGGGTGAAACGCTCCAATCCGTTCAAGCTAGACCACAGGATAGCTACATTCAATTGCGACGCTTCCGCTGTCCAGTCGGAACACAGTTCAGTTTGCAGATACAGTTTGCAGAATTCAGCATTACAGAAGATTTCGTCGTATGAGCCAACTTGTTGTTCTCAAACTGGGTCAAGGGGATTGGCAACAGGGCTTTCATACTGTAACCCTTCAGCTTTGGCAGACCGCTCCGCCCCAAATTCCGACGCAATGGGCAGGCAGTTTGACTCCTAATGCCCAGTTGCCCGAGCTGTGCGATCGCTGGCGCACGCTCTACATGGCTCTCTCGAAGCGAATGACTTGGAGAAGATTGTCACGGCGATCGTCAATCGATATAGAAGATGAGGGCATTACCAACGTTTCTGTGACTGATTTTGACTTAGTGTGTCAGCAGCTTAAGCAGGAGATCGATCGCTGGCTCGACAGCAGCACCTTTAGTAAAGCTGAGCGGCGGCTCCGGACGCGTCTACTGCCCACCGAAGAAATCCGCGTCATTATAGAAACTGACGATCCCTATCTCCGTCGACTGCCGTGGCATCTCTGGAGCTTCTTTGAAGACTATCCCCAGGCAGAAGTCGCGCTGAGTGCACCAGAGTATGGCAAAGCAGTCCTGACGCACCGTACGCCTGATCGAGTACGAATTTTGGCAATTTTGGGTAACAGTGAAGGGATTGATATTCAACACGATCGTACTCTATTAGAGAACTTACCTGCTACCGAAACGGTATTTCTGGTAGAACCCCAGCGGCAAGATCTCGATCGCTGGCTTTGGGACGAGCAGGGCTGGAATATTTTATTTTTTGCCGGACACAGCACCAGTCATGCTGATGGTGAAACCGGAGAGATGATGATTAATGGCAGCGATACGGTCACCATTGCACATCTGAAAAATGCGCTCAAAGCAGCGATCGGACGGGGCTTAAGTCTAGCAATCTTTAACTCTTGCGATGGGTTAGGGCTAGCACGAGCCATGGCGGATCTCAATATCCCCCAACTCGTCGTGATGCGTGAACCTGTTCCTGATCGTGTCGCTCAAGTCTTTGTGACAGATCTCCTGACCACCTTTGCGAACGGCAAATCCTTCTATCAATCGGTGCGGCAAGCGAGAGAGAAACTGCAAGGATTGGAAGATGAGTTTCCTTGCGCCTCCTGGCTACCTGTCATCTGCCAAAATCCGGCAGAAACGCCAATTAGTTGGTCAACTCTAAAAGAGGCTCAGCCGACTACTCCCAGTTTATCGACCCATGTCAACAAGTTCCGCAGAACATCAGTCAAGATGGGTCTGATGCTAAGCTTGGCAATCACAAGTTTAGTGTTGGGAATACGGGCATTAGGTGGGCTAGAGCAGTCGGAGCTGGCACTATTTGATCGGCTTCTGCGATCGCGTCCGGGAGAAGGCACAGACCCACGAATTCTTGTAGTAGAAGTCACTCAGGATGATACGAATCAGTACGGCTATCCTCTAGAGGACAAGACGCTGGCACAGTTGATCGAAAAGCTGGAAACAGCCCGACCCAGAGCCATCGGGTTAGATATGCATCGCTATCAGTCTCGGGGGCAGGGGCGATCGCAGTTCATTCAGCAATTTACTAATCCCAATCTGTATCTGGTTTGTAGCTTTGGCTCTAACGATCGCAATTCTGCCCCGCCCCCAGAGTTTTCTGAAGCGCAGCGCACGACTCAGATGGGCTTCAGCGATCTCTTGTTAGACAGTGGCGATACCCAGACCGTAACTCGTACCGATACCGTCAGTAGCGAACAGGCGATTCATCCAGAAGATCAAGTGCGACGGCAGATACTTTCCTATGAACCTGGCTTAACAGATACACCCACTTCCTGTACTACTCCCTATAGCCTCAACTTGCAATTGGCGTATCGCTATCTGGCGGCAACAGGTATCCCGCCCGCCGTTACTCCCGACGGCAATTGGCAGTTTGGTTCGGTTGTTCTGCAAAAGCTGCCTAGTCGGTTTGGTGCTTACCAGAGACTTGACGGACGGATGAGCCAAATTTTAATTAACTACCGTACCGATCCACCGGGGCAGCGGGTAACGCTACAGCAGGTGTTGCAAGGACAGGTTAGCGCTAGCTGGATTCGCGATCGCATTATTTTGATCGGCACTTCTGCCCCAGTTGCTAGAGACAGTTTCAATACCCCCTACGGCGATATGCCAGGAATCTGGATTCATGCCCACCAAATTAGCCAGATATTGAGTGCTGTTAGCCAAAAGCGTCCCTTCATTAGCGGTCTGCCGCAGTGGCGAGATATCCAGTGGGGCGATGGGTTGTGGATCTTAGGATGGGCTGCGATCGCGGGCTGGACTACTGTGCGGCTGCGATTGCTGTGGCTCACGGCAATTGCCACAGGTGTCATGGTGCTGATGCTGTACTATCTATCGCTGTGGTTTTTAGTGCAAGGCATTTGGCTGCCGCTATTGCCATCGGTGCTGGCAGTCTTGCTCACTAGCACGGCTGTGATCATTTATTCCGCAGTAGTCAACTCATTCACTCGATCGAATCACGGAGGTTTCTGAAATGGTTTATAAAAAAATATCGCTGTTGGGAATAGCGTTGTGGTTGGGACTCAATAGCTGGACGAGCAACTGGACAAGCGGTTGGGCGGATGAGATTACGAGTGGAACGATGTCACCCCAAATGCAGATGAGTCCATTACAGATTAGTCAACTGCCGCCGCCACCTTGGACTCCGCCCCCCAACCGAACACGAGCCGGGGGTTCGTTGAGTGATGCCAAAGCCTGCACGAGTTCCACAGAAAATCTGCTGGCGATCGTACCGACCGAAAATCCAGTGGTGACAACCTTAGCGCATCCAACAGTTTTGTTTTATGTTCCCTATGGTGCTAGCGATGTGCAATCTGGCGAGTTTTCAGTTTTGGTTGGGCCGAATGAAATGACTCGGCTCTATCGTGCCCGATTCAAACTACCTAGCTCCCCTGGAATTGTCAGCGTCAAGCTTCCAGAAACTGCTGATACAGCCCTAACTCTGGGCAAATCATACCACTGGTATTTCAAGCTGTACTGTACAGGCAACACCACCTCGAAAGCTGATTTGCAGGTGGATGGTTGGATACAGCGTGTAGAGGCGACACCTGAGCGCGATCGCCAGATTCAAGCTGGAACTCCAGAAGTCTGGTATGACGCGTTGGCTAAGTTAGCCGATCACATCTCTGCAATGCCGCAGAATGCACAGCTTAGGGAACGCTGGCGTAGCTTGTTGACCATTGCTGGGGCGGCAGATGCGGTGCAAAAGCCCATTGTGGGCGAGGTGGTAACAGAGCCATAGGGCTATGCCAGTTTCCGTTACAACCAATTCCCCACCAACACATACGTTGCCCAAATATGTGGTGTTGTGTAGCCTTGTTGTATAAGGAAGATCTGGGCATTTCGCAAAGCCTGCGATCGGGTAATGTCTGTTTTTTGTAGCTCTTGGTAGAAACGAATCATTAGCTGCGTATTGGGATAATCTTGCGCTTCCCAAAGGGTAGAAACGACGCTACGTGCCCCAGCCTGCACCGCAACACCTGCCATCCCTAGTACCGCACGATTATCTCCTTTTGCAGTCGAACAGGCGCTCAGCACCAAAAGCTCTACAGCGCTTGATTCGCCTAGTCGATCGGTTTGGCGATCGGTTTGAATCAGTCGTCCTAAATCTTTTCCCGTAATTAGTTCTCGATAGGCAACAATAAAAGTCTCCTCGGGATCGGAGCTGAATATCCCATGGGTTTTCAGATGAATGGCTGAAAAATTTTCCTGACTCAAACGAGCTTCAATGTTTTTCTCAGTAAAATCTGTTTCTAAGAGCGGTGCTTTTGCCTTAGCAATCTGCTGAATTTGCTCTAGCTCAGGCGTTAAATATTCGATCTTCGGAAAAGCCAACTGGTTTAGCGTTTGCGGTTCGCTAACTCCACCCAAAAATACATTGAATTGTTTTGGGCGCGGACTAGGCTGAAACAGCTCTAAGCGGGGCGCGATTGCCGTAGCATATTTGCTAATCAAAAACTGCTCTCCGTCATAAAGTGCAGCCATGGGCACATTGCGGAGCTGCCCATCTAAAACAAATACCAAGGTTTTGAATTCATACTTTGCTAGCTCTGATTCAAACGGTGCAATCAGCCATTGATAAACCTCTTGGAGTCCTGCGATCGCCTCTGGCGTGTGATCGGCGGTACTGAGATTCTCTCGTAGCGTTTGGAGTTTCGTTTCAACGGCTGTCTGCGGCAAGTCCACAGCATGATAAATCAATGATTGTCCTGGTAACTCTAAAACAACCGCCAGCCGATTTTGCAGAATCATCGGATAGAGTTTAGCGGTTGTCGGGTCATTCGCCACGTCGGTAATCGTGACCGTTTGCGCCACGTTACAGCCCAAAAAGTTCTCTAGCTCGGCTAACTGTAATGCGTTCACCTGCTGCACGGTCTGTTGCAATATCTCCTGGCTGGGTTGAGCAGTGGCACTCAGCAACAGTTCTACTAACTGCCGATAAACGGGTTCTACGGCATCCCGAAAAGAAAATTGAATATCAGCGTTGATCAGCAATAAGTCCTTGCGGATAGATTGCAGCGACTTCACCGCTGCGGTGTAGGAGGCGATCGCCCCTGACAAGTCAGACTGCTTTTCTAGGAGTCTCCCTAGCTGCCATTCCCAGCGATAGCGAATCACGGAGTCCTGCTCAGCTTTCAACAGCGCTTGTTCTGTCAAGCTTGTTGCCTCTGTCCACTGTCCAGTTTTTTCATAAAGCTCACCCAATTGACCCAGAGCATAGGATTCGGCAGAATTGTCTTGCAGCTTGCGGGCATCTTGAATCGCAGTTACAGCCAGTTGCGCTAGGCTTGCCCAACTGGGTTGAAATGTGCGATCGCGCTCTTGCAATATAGTCAGGCTTTTAATCCCGTTGAGCTGGGCATAAATGTGGCTATGACTAGGCTGTAGCTGGGTAAACTGGGGCAGAATCGATCGCCAAAGCAGGGTGGCAGCAGCCGTTTGTCCGGCTTCTGCTTCCAGGCTCAGATGATTTAACTGAGCTTGCAATTGAATTGAGGGAGCAACGATTGCTGCCTGTTGATAGGCAACGATCGCTGCCTGGCGGTGGCTCTGAGCTTGCATCGTTTGACCAATGGCGATCGCTTTATTCCACAGGGCTGTTTCGGTATTGCCAGTCTCTAGTAGCGTTGAGCCATGCAGCGCTGCGAGGTCAGCATCTATAGCGACCTGGCTGCTCTCCTGCAGTACCGTTAGCGATTCCTTCAGCTTGCCGACCCGCCGCAGAGCAACACCCAAACTCTGCAATCCGGTGACCTTAAGCTTGGGATCAGATTGCGATCGCGCTCCCTGCTGCACCTGATTGAGCAGTGCTTCTGCCTGGACACTAAAGCCTAAGGACTGCAAGGCTTTCGCTTGATTGATTAACCCCATCAGAGTGCCAGAAAAGTCACCTGCTCGCTGATAGGCAACTGTCGATCGCCGCCAAGTCTCTAGAGCGGTTTCGGGCTGTCCCTGAAACCACTGGAGGCGGGCTTGTGTATTCAACGCTTTTGCCAAAATATCAGGTGGCGCCAGTTCATCTTGTAATAGCGCCAAACTTTGATTGATGGCGATTTCTGATTCAGACCAGCGCCCTAACTGCTGATAAGCCAGCGATAAGTTACTAAGGGTAAAGGCTTGTACCTGTGGCTGTTCGTGCAACTGACTGAGTGCCTGCTGCCATAGGGCGATCGCCTCAAAATATTGCTGAGCTTCGTAGCGATCGATACCCTGTTGCAGCAGGGATGTATTAGAGAGAGGTAGAGCGGTTTGAACCCCTACCGGGGCAGGTATAGGGGGTGCCGAAAGAGCTGGAATGCCCAAGGCAGAGAGACAGCCGAAGCAAATAAGTAACGCGAACAGCAGCAGACGCGATCCTCTCAGCTGAATTCTAGGCAGCATTTTCAGCACCAGTGTTCAATACGTTCTCTAAGTCATTACTACGGTTTAAGCGACCTAGCGGAAAACTGAGGTGAATAAAACTAAAACCTCATCCCTACATGTCAGTAGAAGAGCTTTGCCCGAACCTAATCCCTCAAATTTTAAGGAAGATTACAGACATGGGAAGACCTATACTGCCCTCCATAGTCTCAGCCCCCAACCCCAGCCCTATACCGCCCTCCATAGTCCCAGTCCCCAGCCCTAACCCCATACTACCCGTAATTGTTGCACCACCGGTAATTGTCCCAACAACTCTCTCAGGTGCTCGTGGAAAGAAACAATTTGCGATCGCTTCCCCTGTTTCTCCTAATGATCAAGCGATTAAGCTGGGTCGAATTTTAGTCAACAAAAAACTAATTTCTCCACCTCAATTAGAATCGGCTTTAATTCATCAAAACTATTGCGATCGGAAATTGGGAGAACTCTTGATGGAAAAAAATCTGATTTCTGATGAGCAGCTAGAACAAGCTCTACGAGAACAATACTGGCGCAAGAATGGCTATTGGGTGATTTGATTTAGAAAGTTAGATGATTTTCCCTATATATCTTCCTAATCCCTTAGAGCTTTACCTCCGGAGTTTTTTTGTGATGAGGGTGAAGTTAGCCTAACATTCATACTTCAGACCATAATCTTTACCATACCTTTGTAAGACCCGTATCAATAGTTACGTATGATTATCCCCAAACTATCCGAGTAATTCGCAGACTTTACCAAAATTCCATAAGCTGCTGCTAAAGATCTAGCAAGGTTGCTGAGATCTCTGGCGATCGCTCTCAGTTCTCTTCTTTGAATCAGCATGAAGGTAATTCATCCTATTTCAGCGCGCTTGCTTCAGAAAAGCCAGTACTGGCTACTGGGAACTGCTGCAGCTTTAGTGGCAATTTACATGACGTTAGTCTGGCTTTCAGGAAACATTGCTCACTTCGGGATGAGCATTCTATTTTATCTATCTGCAATGATTGTGTTTTGGGAAAAGCGCCATAGCTTGGTGTTGCAGAGCAGCGTTCTCTCTAAAGTCTTAGGAGCAGCATTAATTGGTTTTTCTTTATGGGGAGGCAGTATTTTGCTCCATGATCCACAGTTAACGAGTGATCTGCCTAACCCAGTGCTTCGCCTATTCCCATTTGTTTCTGCTCTAGCGATTAGCTTGTTGACTTCAGGGCTTCAGGGTCTTAAACGATACAGGCAGGAACTCACCCTGCTGTTTTTTCTGGGTGGTCCTAGTGTAATATTTACCTTGTTACCTGATATTTCTCCGATCACTGCTAGGTTTGCAACGTTTCTACTTTGGTATACAGGTTTTAATGTCTCGGTACAAGATGTCTATATCAACTTGCCAACAGGTGGGGTCAAAGTTTATACAGGCTGTTCTGGAATTGAGAGCATGGCTTACCTATTGGGCATAGCAGTGATTGGTCTGATCCTGTTTCCTGTTTCTCGGAGCAAGCAAATTCTGGTGCCAATTATTGCACTGTTGATCGGCTTCGGAGTGAATGGAGTTCGAGTGGCACTCATGGCAATTCTAGGAACTGCTCAAAACCAGGAATTGTTTCATTACTGGCATGAGGGAGAAGGTTCTTCAATCTTCGGTGTGGTTGCCATGTTAGTTTTTGGGCTGTGCTATTGGTTGATATGTAAACAGCAACGAATCAGTGACCAGAAGTTCTAAAGATTGTCGATCGACAGATTTTTTATGAGCCACAAACCCTGGTGCATCTATTATGGTTAAGCCATTAGATAATCAAGTACATCAATTTGAAACACCTATTAGATCTCCGAATTACAAAGTGGCGCAATTCGTTAAGCCTTTGCACTGGATTGGTTACGGACTGTTAATCCTAAGCTTAATCAGCTTAGTTGATGCGTTAGTTCCAACTGACCTTATGAATCCGGTCTGGGAATTCCAGACGATGGGAGCCATCATTGAACAATCTCCATTAATTTTAGTGGGGCTGTTCATGGTGTTTTTGGTCGATCCTGATCGCCTGATGAAATGGGACGAATTTATTCTAAAAGGATTATCATGGCTGGCTTTGGGTGTTGGCTTAATGTATCTTCTAATGATTCCCCTATGTATCGTTGATGCCGTTAGGGTTCATCGACAAGCGAACCAACAAATTTTCAGTCAGGTTAGTGAAAAACGGGAAGCCGTTCAACAGGTAAAAGATAAATTAAATCAGGCTAAAACAGTCGGAGAGCTAGAACAACTCCTCATTAGTCTTGATGGTGCTGGAGTTGCGCCAGAAATTACCCCTACTCAACCAGTAGAGCAGGTAAAGCAAAAGCTGGCTCAGGCAATCGCCCAAGGGGAACAAAATCTTAATGCTCAGGCTCAGCAAGCTCAGCAAGCTCAGTCGCTTGATCTACTGAAAAAAGCTGTGAAGTGGAATTTGGGCGCTCTCGTTTCTGGTCTGCTGTTCATTAGCATTTGGCGGGGAACGCCATGGGCACGGCAGCGTCGGCAAAATTTTTAGGTTGACAAGACTAAGGGCAACTGGCTCTAAAAAGTTTGGTGTGAGTGGTTTACAAGCAAGTTGATCTAAAAAATAGGAGAAAACCCATGAAACTAGCGATCGGTCTAATGACAAAGAACAGCCTGAAATTTTCAGCGGTAGCAACACTCGCGATCGGCGCTTGTTTTGTTTCAACAGCGGCTCAAGCCTTCAACATTGTTCCAATTCCAAATTCTTCAACTACCATAGGAGCAATATGCACTCCAAACCAATGCAATGTCAGAAGTAACACTAATCTGTTCTCCTTTCGGCGGCTCACTGTTGATACGAATCAGCGAGTCAATTTTATAACTACTTTTGAAGATATTATTGTTACTGTAGATCGTCTATCCAGGTTCGATGGTATCTTTACTACAAGTAGAAGGCAAGGAACCAACCTAGATTTAACTGCTTTTGCCTCAGTTACCTTCGGCGATACCGCTGCTTACGACCTCAACGGAGGGAGGTACAACCAATCTGGTAATACTTCGGGACGACCAAAGGCAATTCCTGAAAATCCAGTAGGTAGTCTGCTGGGTGCAGGGGCTGTAGGTGTAGTGTTGCTCTTAAAAGGTCGCAGGCGTTTTAGTCGACTGGCTCAATCCAAGATGACAGCGTCACCTGAGCAGAACAACCTGTAACTTTCCTTAATTTCACTAGCTTAAGTGAGTGATAGTCTGAAGATAGGTTGATGTTGATCTACTGGCGATAGTTGCCCAGTGAATACTTGCTTCAAGTCGGGTAGGGGTGGATTACAGTCTGCCCCTACTTGCTAAATGTCCTGTGGTAACCTGGCAGGACTTGTTTTAGGAGACTCTCATGAAGTGGTGCAGTTATTTCTGGTTTGGTGGAGTTTGTCTTTGTGGGCTGATGGTGTCTCAGCCAGTGCTGGCGCAGATCGTTCAAGATGGTTCAACTCCAACAAATTTAGAAGAGTGCAGCACTCAATGTACAAGAGTTATGGGTGGAACAATCCGAGGTCGCAACCTGTTTCACAGTTTCACAGAATTCAATGTTGGAGAAAGACAGCAGGTTAGGTTTGCCAATCCAAATGGAATTGAAAACATCCTCACACGGGTAACGGGCGATAGTCCCTCTCGTATCCGAGGCACTCTGGGTATAGAGGAGGGGGGAGCAAATTTGTTTTTACTCAATCCTAACGGTATCCTCTTCGGACGTAATGCCCGTTTAGATCTTCGAGGCTCGTTTGTCGCCACGACTGCCAATAGCTTTGTTTTCCCCAATGACGCTGAGTTTAGTGCAAGCAATTCTCAGGCTCCTCCTCTCCTTGCAGTCAATGTTCCTATGGGTCTGCAATTCGGGCAGGCTCCAGGAGAGATTCGTAGCCGAGGTGATTTGCAAGTTGCTCCGAACAGAACGCTAGCATTAGTAGGAGGTAACATCATACTGTCAGATAAAAGTCTAGCAGTAGGAGGACTTAATACAGCAGTAGGAGGACGGATTGAATTGGGGAGCGTTACCACAGCTCGGGTCGATTTAAGCACAAGTTCAGAAGGTTTTGTTCTGGGCTATAAACATGTTCAAAACTTTCAGAACATCCGGCTTTCCAACTTTACTGTCGGCTTCTCTAACTTTTCCCAAGCCATTCTAATAGACGAAGTTGGCAGCACAATTCAGATCTGGGGTAACGAAATAATACTCGATCGTTCGCGCATTATTTCCAGCACAAGGAGCGGAACAGGAGGAGAATTCAGGCTCAATGCTGCTGGTTCCGTTCGCTTGAGAGGTTCATTAATACAAAACCTTGCGCTTGACGGAGGTCGTACTGGAGATGTGGCGGTGAGAGCAGGTAGAGACCTTGCCCTCACTGAGGCTTCAGGCGTTAATTCTATTAGTGAAGAAATTGAATCTATTAGTGGAGAAAATGATTCCATCCCTGCAAGGAATGTAATAGGAGGAACGCTAACTATAAATACTGGTAACTCTATCGCTTTAAGAGAAGGCTCATTTATAAGTATAGATACTCGCAGCAGAGATGATAATGGAGACCTGATCATTAATACTCAACGTCTGCTACTCCAGAATTCTGGAATTAAGAATGGTACTTCTGATATCGGTCGAGCAGGGAATATTCGCATAAGAGCTTCAGATATCCAGTTATTTGGAGTGCAACCGACCCAAGATGAACCTGGGAGAGTTAGTCCTCCTGTCATTGTCGCTGAGGCTGCGGAAGGGAGTCAGGGTGATGCAGGTAACATAGATATTAGAACCGATCGGCTCATTGCTCAGGAGGGTGGGCAGATTTCTACTACAACCTTTGGGAGTGGTAATGCGGGAAGGCTAGCGATCCTAGCGACAGACTCCATCCGTTTGAGTGGAGCTGTAGGGGATTTTTCAGATCTTGATAATTTAATCGAGAGCGGTCTTTTTGCTTCAGCTGAGCCAGGTGCAACAGGTGATGCTGGAACGGTAGATATTACCACCCCAAATTTAACGGTTGAGAATGGGGCTGCCATATCAGTCAGAAACTTCGGTCGACAAGGGGGTACCTTGAACATTACAGCTAACTCCATCCTTCTAGATGGGGGAGAGAGACGTCAGGCAAGATTGACTGCTTTCACTGCGGCAGAGAGTGAAATTGGACAAGGGATTGGAACAATTAATATCCAAGATCCAGACTTGTTGATTATGCGAAATGGCAGCCGAATCTCTGCCGCATCAATTACAGATGCGAATCTTACTGCTGGAGCGGGAAATATCCACATTGATGCGCCCGACGGCTTCCTGATTGCAGCCCCGCAACAGGATAATGATATCTTCGCCAGTGCCTTTGCAGGTCGGGGTGGCAACATTAATATTACTGTGCGAGGCGTTCTGGGATTTGAGGGATATGAGGAACGTACTTTTGTCGAAGGCAATGGTACTAATGATATTGATGCAAGTTCTCGGTTTGGGATATCTGGTACAGTCAGCCTTTCTGCCATCAATCTCGACCCTACTCAAGGGCTCACTGAACTGCCTATCACTCCTATCGCTACTGAGCTTGTGCAAGGTTGCCAGGTTGAGGGAGGGCAAGCCGCCGCTTCATTTTTCGATACAGGTCATGGTGGCTTACCTCCCACTCCCTACGAACCCCTCAGCAGTGACGATATCCTGAGCGATGTCCGCCTCCCCTCTCAAGTAAATATTTTATCTGATGCAACTAGCTCTGTGGCATCAACGACGACAACACAAAATTCCTTAAAAAACTCCATTACAGAAGCTGAAAGCTGGAGAGTAAACGATCGCGGTCAATTGATCCTCATTGCTACAGCTTCCCCAGAACCCTTGGCAGAATTATGCCATCTCCGCTAGTTCATGGGATTTTGGAAGCTGCGGAATGATGAAATCCAAGTGCTCACCGGGAACTTGGCTTAACTCTTGGGAATAACCCTGTAACTTCAGTTCTCCCTTCTCAAGGAAGACAACCCAATCGGCTCGCAAAATTACTCTAGGTCGATGGCTAATCAAAATGGTTGTTTTACCCTGCTGTGAAATGTCAATTACATAGGCGTGTGAATTTAAAGGCACTTTCTTCTCTTATTGAGTTGCTGAGATCGGTTGAGAGATCAAAAACAGAAGAGATCGCGGCTGACTCAAAACGACAATTATCAGGCTGTTGTACTAATCCGATGAATTCTCCCGTGATTCGCTATGAGGATTTTGCCTTGCTTCAATAACAGACAACGCAAGTCACCAACCTCCGGCAAAGCCGGAGGCTTGAAGATGGAGCCGCTCAAAGCGGCTTGTCCCTACCACTCATCGCTAAGTCGCATCTGCTCTATGCGTTGATCTTCCGCTTCTTGTCGTTGGATGTATTGCCGCACCGTTGCTTCTTCCCGTCCCACCGTTGAAACATAGTAGCCACGTGCCCAGAAATGCTGCCCCACGAAGTTCTTCCGCTTGCCTCCGTAGTTGCGCGCAATCGCAATGGCACTCTTGCCCTTGAGAAATCCCACCACTTGAGATACCGAGTACTTTGGTGGAATTGAGATCAACATATGCACATGATCTGAACACAAATTCCCCTCCTCAATCCGGCACTCCTTCTGCCGCGCTAATTCATGAAACACTTCTCTCAAATACTGCCGTAGCTCTTTGTACATCGCTTTACGCCGATACTTCGGGATGAACACCACATGGTATTTGCACTCCCACTTGGTATGACTTAAACTGCCTGTGTCTTTCATGAGTCTTCTTTGCACCTACCCTTCCTTGGTCGGTGGTAAAGAGACTCTTTCCTACACTTACCTCTCTGTCAAACTGCGACTCCCGGAACCGTCAAACTTTGGGAGTCCCCCAGCAGAGCTGGGGGTTTACCCGATTAAATTAGCCCACTACTTTCGGTTCAGTGGTGGAGAAGTCAGGACAAGAAGCAGTA
>NZ_JCACIN010000098.1:0-21095 GCF_059504425.1 Drouetiella sp. | reverse complement strand
AACGCTTCTCTACCTCTACAATAATGTCCTAACTCGTTCTCGTAGCGCTATATCACCCAGGTATTGACTCTAGTTTACTCATGCTTGTGCAGCAATTCTGATGGACACCCCAGTTGTCGTTTTGCCTCTAAATATTCACCAATAATCTGCTGGTATTGCGTCTGCCCAAAAATTTTGTAATGTCCTGGATAGACGGTTGCGATCGGCAAGTTCTGCAAACGCTCATAGCTGGCAACATAGGTGGGAATATGGCTGCAATGTAATTCATCCAGCAGCTCGCCCTCATAAATAACATCGCCCGAAAACAAGTCCTTGGCAATCGGGTCATAGAGGGCGATACACCCGGTCGAATGACCCGGTAGGTGCATGACTTCAAAGGCGCGATCGCCCAGATCCAACACATCTCCTTCCTGCAGGATTTGCGTGGGTTCCGATGCTGTCAAGGTATATTCTTGGACGGTAAACTCGGCGTGGGGGAGCTGTGCAAAATGTTCCTCCAAGACCCAGCCCTGTTCAGGCTTGCACAATGCCTCATAGTTGTCCCCCTTTCGTAGTGCTTCTGCTTCTGCGGCATGAATTGCGCGATGCTCAAATTCATGCATTCCTCCAGCATGATCAAAATGAATATGAGAAGCGATCGCCAGCAAGGGCTTATCAATCAGAGAGGCAATATACTGCCGCAAACTAGAAACACCCAATCCAGTGTCAATGAGTAAATCCTGAGTTCGACCTTTGATCAACCACAGATTAGCTCGATTCCACCAATAGTAATGAGGCTCAGTAATAAGATAGAGGTTGTCACTAATGCGCTGTGTCGAAAACCAGCTTTCACAGACGGATTTGGGGTAGGTCACGCAGGCAGACTTGAGTGAGGTGAAAGGATAACAACCGCTTTAGAGTGATTTTACGATCGAGTCATCGTACAAAGAATTGATATCCATCATTTCAGGAATCAGCTTTGATTCGTAGGCAACTTTGACCGTTAATTCAAAGTTTTTCATCACATTATTGGGATTGCTAGGGTTGAAAGCGATCGTCTTGTTGCCTTCAATGTCAAACACCTTCACACCTGCAAGCTGCATTTCCATCTCTGCCGCCGAAACACCCAGCTTATCCCCCGCAATCTTAATGGCTTCAGCATCTTTACCATTCACAAGTTTCACCGCCTCAGCACAGGCTCGAATGTAAGCTTGAAGATCGGCTTTTCGCGTCTCGATCACCTTCTGTCGCGTCACGATCGTATCTGCAATCAAGTTAGTGCCTTTAGTGCTGAAGATGAGCTTACCGCCGCCCTGTGCGGCTGCCTTACTCATCCAGGGCTCATAGGAAACTGCTGCATCCACTCGTTTAGCCGCAAATGCTGTTGCCGCATCAGCAGCCGTTAAATCCTTAATCACAATATCCTTCTCCGTTAGCCCTCCTTTTTCCAGGTATGCGCGCAGCAAAACGTTTTCAAACAGCAGGTTTTCCCGCCCGACAGTTTTTCCCTTCAAATCGGCGGGGCTGTTGATATCTCGTCCAATAATGCCATCAGAACCGTCGGAATAATCCACCACATAAATCATGCGGATGGTTGGATCTTTGTGAATCATCTCGATCGCATCTCCAGAAGTCGTAGATGCAATATCTACTTTACCTGCCAGAAATCCCGTGATCAGCTCACTGGCGCTCTGGAAGAATGTTTCCTGGACATTGACACCTGCCGCCTTGAAAAGATCCTTTTTCATAGCAACATAGTGACCGGAGTATCCTGGCCACGGGCTAATGCCAGCAAGCAAGGTTTGAGCCGCCGCCGTCGAGGCGGAGGGCTGGGTACAGCCATGGAGAGCCACTCCCCCAGCCAAGCCACCGACTAACCAGAGTGCCTGACGACGCGAAATCCTTTGGGGGACGTTCATGATCTAAAACTCCTTACCATGCTCACAAGTTGACCTTAAGAAGTCATTAAACTGAGTTCTGAACGATAGAAATGTTAGGAGAGATACAATCTCCTGATTAAAACCTAGAGATAACAGGGCGATCGGAGGGTAAGTCACCGAACCTTATCTCAATTTTGCTCAAGATTTGCAAAACAACGAACTCACGCAATGTGCAGCTTGGTCTGAAAGTCTTGTAGGATGGGCATCTTGCCCGTCCAAATCTGGGCAGATATCTTGCCTGCCCCATACAGATCAAGAGCTTTAGAAAAAGAGTCGCACATCGCATGAACTATAAATTCACAGCTTAGTTTTCTTAAAACAGTTCATTTCAATTCTCAGGATAAATATCTTAGTATGGACATCTTAATGTGGGTTTTCTAGCAAGTGTAAGCTTTGCGATCGACTGAGATTACCCAACGGCTGAGTTAGAACTTTTCTTTCTCAGGCAAAACCACAGACCTGTTGCCATCAACGCTGCGGCTGTCAAGAGCTGCGGTGTGATCGATTCTCCTAGCGTGATGACGGCTAAAACTGCACCCGCGAACGGAAATATTGAGAAGAACGCGCCAGTTCTGGAGGCACCGAGCTGCCGAAGCGCCAAAATCAGACAGAAGTAGGTCAGACCAATCGAGAGAAACCCGGCGATCGCAATGACTCCTACGAGCGTTAGGTTGGGCAGGGTTTCGCCTACGGCTGAGGCAAGCATAACGTTGAGAAAGCCGCCGATGAAGGTCTTAACCATGGTCAACTGGATCACATTCTTAGCAGCAACCTTGTGGGTAAGGTTGCTAGAGGTAGCCCAGCCGATGCAGGCTCCCACGATGGCTAACGCTCCCCAGGAAAACTTGAGGGTAGAATCCCCTGCCCAGACTAAAATGACGCTGCCAGTCGTGATGATAGCCAGTCCTATGGCAGTTTGCGAATTGAAGGCTTCCCGAAAGACAAACCAGGCGATCAGTCCTGTAAATACCCCTTCTAGATTCAGCAACAGCGATGCGACAGCGGCTGTACTGTTAGCAATGCCATAAGCCTGCAAGACAGAAGCCATTAGCGAACCTGCAAAAATTGAGCTAAGGAGCCAGTACCAGTCCTGCCTATTCATCAGATTGGGAGTGGGTCGATGGCTTATGACTCGCCGGAGGAGATAGACGATCGCCATGCCCAAACCCGCCCCCAGATCGAGTAGACCCGCTAACATCCAGGGTTCGACCTGGCGCAGAAATATTTTAGATAGGGGAATGGTCAAGCTGTAAAAGAGCGGAGCTGCGATCGCAAAAGCAATGCCAGGTGACAACCGTCCCAAGGGTCTGCTAAACAGTTTTCGGAGCATTAAATTTTTTATCCTCAGCAAATTCAGCCTGAGTAGGGCTGAAAAATTTAGTGACGAACCTGATCTGCCCAAGGGGTCAGATGCTGAGAAATCCACTTTAATCCGTAGTCAATGATTAAGCCAATCAAACCAATGATGGCAATACAGAACAGAACCTTATCCGTTTGTAAAAATCGTTGGGCTTGGACAATTTTAAAGCCCAAACCACTTTGGGCTGCAACCAGTTCAGCAATGACGAGGTAGTTCCAGGCTCCAGAAATATTGACTCGCAGGGTGTCTAGGACGCTGGGAAAAGTCGCAGGAATAATCACCTTGAACAGCGCATCGCGGCGATTGGCTCCTAGAGTATAGGCAACGTTGATCATTTCATTGGGAATGAATTTAACCGCATCGGCAACCATAATTGCGTTGTACAGAACCACACCAAGCGTAATAATTAGAATCTTGGCTTCTTCACCTAAACCCACCCAAATGATGATCAGGGGCACAAATGCTGTAACGGGCATATATCGAACTGTGCCCACGAAGGGAGCAAAGAGACTATTCATGCTGCCAAATGTACCCATTGCGATTCCCATGGGCACGCCAATCAGAGCAGCCGCCAAGAAGCCTGCCAAAACTCGACCACAGCTCACTAGGACATCATTAATTAGATTATCCTGCGTAAACATTTTGTAGCCTGCTTGCAGCACTGCCGTGGGCGTTGGCAGAAATATTGCTGGAACCAGTCCCCCATAGCTGACGATCGCCCACAGCACCAGCGGTACTGCCAAAGAAGCCAGCACTACCAACAGCGCCAGCTTGCGAGGAAATCCTTGGCGAATATTCCAAAACACAGAGGGCTGGAGATAGCGATATTCGCGAGTTGCATCTGCAAGAGGTGCGTCAGAGCTAGGTTGATTGAAACTAGATTGAGCCACCGGCGGTATTCCCTCCATCAATAGATAAACAGCTTCCTGTTGCGTATTCGGCATGAGCCAAAAAATAGGCAGCTTCAGCAATTTCTGCCGCAGAGGCAAAGCGTTGAATCGGAAGCATGGCTTGCCAGTGCGCCATTTCTGTGGCAGACATTCCCGCCGTCATCGGGGTATCTACTGGCCCAGGACAAAGGGCATTCACCCGGACTCCCTGCCGCGCATGATCGAGCGCCATTGCCTTCGTTAAAAGCACGACTCCCCCTTTAGAAGCGCAATAGGCGGCAAGATTTCGTCCTCCGGTAAGCCCCGCATCTGAGGCGACATTGACGATCGATCCCCGACCGCGATCGACCATGTGCTTGAGAACGGATTGATTCACCAAGTAAGTTCCCTTAAGGTTAATATTAATAGTTTCATCCCATTGGGCTTCGGTGGTATCTAGAAGGGTGCCTTCGTGGGCAATGCCTGCGGCATGGATCAGGGTATCAATTTGTCCCCAGGCAGCAATAACAGCATCCACCATTTGATTGACTTCTGATGAGACAGCGACATCGGCTGTGACTGACATCACTTTACATCCTGCGTCAGCGATCGCCTGTCTAACCGCTTCAAGGGGCTGAGTTCGCCGAGCCGCGATCGCCACCTGATATCCTCGTTGAGCAAACAGCATTGCCGCTGCTTGACCAATTCCGGAACTTCCGCCCGTGATGAGTGCAACAGCCATAGCTTAAGAGAAATAGGGTAGAGGAATTGAAAATTAAAAGAATTTGAGGTAGCGCTGCCGTTCCCAGTCAGATACATGATTGTGATACTCGTGCCATTCCTGAGTCTTGAAATCCACATAGGTTTGATACATCAGAGAACCCATCACCTGTTCACTCAAGGGATCGGTAGAAAAGGCAGCGATCGCTTCTCCCAAATTGCGCGGCAAGAACTGAATGCCCATCTGTGCAAGCTGCTCTAGAGAGTGTTTGTACATATTTTCAGTGTGGGGTTCACCCGGATCAAGCTGTTCTTTAATCCCTTCCAGTCCAGCCGCCAAGATCATGGCTGCCCCCAGGTAGGGATTGCTAGAGATATCGGCAGCGCGGCACTCAACCCGACCGCCCCCCAAGGGAATCCGCAGCATATTCGTTCGGTTGTTGTCGCCGTAGCAAATGTAAACAGGTGCCCAAGTGAACCCCGACATACTGCCTCTGGGAACGAGCCGCTTGTAGCTGTTGACCGTCGGAGCAATGACGGCGCAGATTGCAGGAGCATGTTTGAGCACCCCTGCGATAAACTGGTATCCCAGCTTAGACAGACCACAACCTCGTGGGTCATCGGATTCCGCAAACAGATTTGCTCCGGTGTGCAGGTCAGCCAAAGACATGTTGTAATGTGCGCCGCTGCCCGTGCGATCGGCAAAAGGTTTGGGCATAAAGGTGGCGAAATAGCCGTGCCTTTTAGCAATTTCCTTCACCATCAGCCGGAAAAAAGTGAGGCGATCGGACATCTTTAAGGCATCGCAGTAGGCAAAGTCCGTTTCAAACTGTCCGTTGCCGTCCTCATGATCAAAGGAATAGACATCCCAGCCCAGACCATTCATAGCTTCGACAATTTCAGTCACCCAGGTGAAGTTGTCCAGCAGACCTTGAACGTCATAGCAAGGCTTGGCTAACGTATCGCGATCGCTCACCGGGGCGATCGTCCCCGCCTCCGTTTCTTTGAGGATAAAAAATTCTGTCTCAATGCCGAGATTAAAGGTGAAACCCATGGCGGCGGCTTCCGCCAACACCTTTTTCAAGATGCCCCGACAGCAAGCCTCAAAGGGTTTTCCTTTCAAATAGAGGTCGCTAGCAAACCAGGCAATCTGCCCATTCCAGGGCAAAATGATTGCTGAGTCGGGATCGGGACGGGCAGACACCTCCTCATCACTAACATCTTGCGGTACCCCATCTAATGCCGCGCCCGTAAACAGCTCTGATCCTGCCATCATTTGCCCCATGTGGGAAAGCGGCACCGCTTTGGCTTTGCACATCCCGTGAATGTCTACGAAGCTCGCCAAGGCATATTTCACACCCTGATCTTCTAAGGATTGTCTGAGTGCTTCTAGTTCAGGAGTTTGGAGTTCGGACATTTGAATGGTAAGAACGATTGTGGAAACTGAAGGATTGCACCCGAAGAGTATCCATAGCTGTCGCTAGTTTGCGTATGTCCCCATAGCAACCGCCTTGGCGGTTGCTATGGGGAGAGGAAGCGATCGCGCTCATGATCAGCTCTTGAAAGAGATGGGTTCCCACTTCACGTGTTGGAGAAAGTCGCCCCTGCTTGTAGCCCATGGACTGAATCCGCATTTGCACAGCCGGAAGCAGATCTAGATCTTCTTTTTGAATATTGTCAAAAAACTCAATCAGTGGCTCCAGATTTTCGGCAGAGGTTGCTGCTTCCGTGTCAGGCACCAGCCAATCCCAGCGGATGCGGGTGCGCTTGGGGCCTTGTGGGTCAATTAGGTAAATAATGGCGCAGGTAGGAGAGATAATCCAGGCAAAGTTGGGAAAAAAGCTCATGGTTGAAACACCCGCCATTTCGCGATCGTTTAACCCATGGATATACAGGTCAGGATCAAGGCTAATCGGCAAATCATCATTTCCCACAAAAGGCGTGTATTGCAGGTAGTAGTGATGTCTTGCCTCTGCTTCAACGCTCTGGTAATACTTTGCTAAAATCGGATGCACTGAAGGTTCGTGATAGCTCTCGGTATTATTTTCTACGTAGAGCTTCCAGTTTGTATCTGTCCAGTAGTCAATGCTATGGACTCGCCTCCAATCACTCAAGCGATACCGCTTGAACATCTCCGGCAGTTCTCCCAGCTGTACCTGGAGCGGCTCACAGTTGCGGTCAAGATTGACGAAGATAAAGGATTCCCAAATATCTACCTGAACTGACGTCAGGGCGTGATCGGCGACATCAAAACCCTCAGCCATTTCCATATCTGGAATACCGCGCAGGTTGCCCTCTAGGTCAAAGCTCCAGGCGTGATACAGACAGGTGAGCCGATTGCATTGACCGCTGCCGATCGCCACGGGTCCTGCCCGATGGGTACAGATATTGTAAAAGGCGCGCAGTTCTCCTTCCTTATTTCTTAAAATCACCAGAGGTTGCTCGGCAATGTCTACGGTGAAATAGGAGTTAGCACCCTCTAGCTGACTGACATGACCGACATAGTACCAGTATTTGCCAAAGATTTGCTCCTGCTCTAGCCGATAAATTTCTGGAGAATAATAGACTTCCGCAGGTAAGGCTGTAGCTTCCCGCTGGAGCGATCGCTGTCGCCACGATCGCAGGGCTTGTGAACCGTCAATGGGGTTGACCTTGACTGGGATGGAATTGATCACAGCTGCAACTTCCGTATATTCGCTCAGGGTCGATCTATCCTTGACCGAGAAGGGTCTGGGGATGAGAATGCTAGGATTTATTTAATAAATGAGTCCCCACAGTCTATGAATGTCTTAAATTTCTAGTTTGTATCTCTGAATACGAACAGGGAAAATAGTTTGGGAATGCTCTTCTCACCTTACATATCTGCAAAACACATCCACAAACTCAGTGAAAGAATGTCTCCGATTTAACATTTTCAGTTATTTGCATAAGCTTAACTAAGAAGAATATGCGTCACACGACAGGATCTTTAGAATCATGCTCGATGCCCGCCCAACTCATAGCTCGCGGGAAATGATAGCCCATACTGGTGACGAACTGAGTGGCTCAGAGCATCCTAAATTGGAGGTTCGAGAGCTGTTTAAGTCTTATCCCATTCAGGGGAAAAAGCAGCTAATGGTGTTGCAAGACATCAACTTTAAGCTTTATCCCAGAGAGTTTGTTTGCTTAGTCGGCTCATCGGGATGTGGCAAATCTACGCTTCTCAATATTGTGGCGGGGCTGGTTTCACCTTCAGCCGGTCAAGTTTTGGTGGATGGTCGAGCCGTCAAGGGACCTGGCTCTGATCGCGGCATGGTGTTTCAAGGCTATACGCTCTATCCTTGGCTGACGGTTTCTCAGAATGTTGCCTTTGGGTTACAGCTTCGCAAGATGCCAAAAGCCGAGCAGCGCGAGCGTATTGCCTATTTTCTCAATGTCGTTGGACTGACTCAGTTCGCAAATTCTTTTCCCAAGCAGCTTTCGGGGGGCATGAAGCAGCGGGTGGCGATCGCGCGTGCCATCGCCAATGAGCCTGCCGTACTGCTGATGGACGAACCCTTTGGGGCACTTGATGCTCAGACCAAGGAGCAAATGCAGCAGTTTTTGATGGAGCTGTGGGAGAAGACCCACACCACCGTACTGATGATTACCCACGACGTGGAAGAGGCGATTTTTCTGTCTCAGCGGGTTTATGTGATGAGTTCACGTCCAGGTCGGATGAAGATGGAGATATCGGTAAACTTACCTGAGCATCGCGACCTGGAAATGAAGCTGTCCTCTGAGTTCCTTGAAATCAAGCGCGAGATTGTTCATGCTTTGCGGGATGATGCCCACTAGAGCGATTCTGTCTGAATAATCAGCAGCGCTTGCCCCACAGCCACCATTTGTCCCTGAGCACAAAGCACTTCAATCACCGTGCCTGCGACAGGTGCCGTAACGGCGATTTCCATCTTCATCGACTCCAGCACGACTAGGCGATCGCCCTTTCCAACCCTTGCCCCTGCTTCAACCGCGATCTGCCAGACGCTAGCCGGAACATGAGCCGCAACCATTTGGCTATCGGGCGGCAGATCGTAGGTGGCTTCATCGGGCGGTGGAGGCGCAGCTTCGCTAACTTCAACCAAGAGATTTTCTGCCGCCCAACGTTCGCGCTCTGCTTCAAATGCAGCTTGCTGGGTCGCTTTAAATGCGGCAGCTTCGGGAGCGATCGTCTTCAAAAACTCGTTGTACTGCTGCAAGCTGAAAATTTCTTCTTCTATTTCGAGCTGAACTTTGCCGTGAATAAAATCATCTCGATACTGGAGCAACTCCGCCGCAGACACCGGATAAAATCGAATTTGGTCAAAGAAGCGCAGTAGCCAGGGCTTGCCCGCCTGAAAATCTGCGGTCTGCCGGAAGGTATTCCACATTTGCACGGTTCGTCCCACAAACTGATAGCCGCCAGGGCCTTCCATGCCGTACACGCACATATAGGCACCCCCAATGCCTACAGCGTTTTCGGGTGTCCAGGTGCGGGCAGGGTTATATTTTGTCGTCACTAAGCGATGGCGTGGGTCAACAGGGGTTGCGACAGGCGCACCTAAATAAACATCTCCCAATCCCAACACGAGGTAACTGGCGTTAAACAGAATTTCGCGGACTTGATCAATGCTCTCTAACCCATTGATGCGACGGATGAATTCAATATTGCTGGGACACCAGGGAGCTTTGGGATTTACCGATCGCATATACTTATCGATCGCCACATGGGTCGAGTCGTCATCCCACGACAGGGGCAAATGTACGATGCGCGTGGGAACTTCCAGGGTATCGATCGCAGGTAGCTCTTGTTCCGCCGCGATTAAAGTCTCCAACAACTGCTCAAGGGATAACGCCTGGTGATCGTAGTGAATTTGCAGAGAGCGGATTCCGGGCGTTAGATCTAGGATTCCGGGCAGTGGATGCGCCATTAGCCATTCCATCAGCGCATGGGCATGAAAGCGCAGATTCAGATCTAGCACCAGATCGCCATACTCAACCAGGACGTAATCATCCCCAGCGCGGCGATATTTGACAGCCGTTTGATCGGCAGCCAGGATTTCATGCAGTACGGCATCATGGTCTAGGGCTGAGGGGTTTACTGAGGGATTTAAGGCTGAGGGGTTCAAGGCTGTCAGCGACAATGCTTGTGGCGCGATCGGCTGAGGGCTGCCCACCAACATAGCGATCTGCTGATCCTGCTGACGTTCTCGCTGTAAGGCTTCAGTCAGGGAAATGCGATGAAACCGGACGGTATTTCCGGGGGTGAGCTGACCCATTTTCCAGAGATCTGCCAGGGCGATCGTTGCTGGGCAGACAAATCCGCCTAGGCTAGGGCCATCGGGACCCAGAATAATCGGCATATCGCCTGTGAAGTCGATCGTGCCTACTGCATAAGCATTGTCATGAATATTAGAGGGGTGCAGACCTGCCTCGCCGCCGTCCCGTCGCGCCCATTGGGGTTTGGGACCAATCAGGCGCACTCCCGTTCGCGCCGAGTTGTAATGAACTTCCCAGTCGGTAGAGAACAGCATCTCGATATCTTCGGGCGTAAAGAAATCGGGTGCGCCGTGGGGCCCGTACAGAACCGCAATCTCCCAGCGATCGGGATATTGGGGAATCAGTTCAGCAGGGAGAGAGGCTGGCTTAGAAATGGCACCCGCAGGATTCAGCTTCAACACATCGCCTATGCGCAGCGATCGCCCACAGTGTCCCCCAAATTTTCCCAGCGTAAAGGTCGATTTGCTCCCCAAATAATCGGGCACATCGAAGCCGTGCTGCACTGACAAATAGGTACGGGTGCCGTTGGCCTGAATCGACTTCATCCGCAAGATACTGCCCGCAGCAACCGCCACTGCCGTCCAAAAAGGTACGGGATTGTTTTCCAGTTCTGCCACCATAGGTGCACCCGTCAGGCAAATCACCGTATCTGAATTAAAGCGTAGCGTTGCACCTGTGACGGTTAGCTCTAGCCCAGCGGCGGCTTCTGGATTGCCCACCAAGCGATTGCCCAGCCGAAACGCCAGAGAATCCATCGGGCCGGAGGGCGGCACTCCCACATTCCAATAGCCTATTCGCCCCGGATAGTCCTGAATAGCACTAAAGGCTCCTGGTTCCAACACATCGATCGTGAGCGGCTGGTACTGGAAAGAATTTAGAAATTGAGTCGTTAGGGTGCCACTATTGAAAGTCGGATCATCTAAAATCTGCCGCAGATAGTCGAGATTAGTTTCGATGCCTGCCAGTTGGGAGCGATCGAGGGCTAATTTGAGCTGGGCGATCGCCTCCTCTCTAGATGCCCCATGCCCAATCAGCTTTGCCACCAGCGGATCATAGTAGGGGGTGACCTCGCTGCCTCGCTCGATCCAGGTATCGCACCGGATGTTGTCAGGAAAGCTTGCCTCTGTCAAAATGCCAGAGCTAGGCTGAAAGTTTTTCGCCGGATCTTCCGCATAAATTCGTAGTTCGATCGCGTGTCCGTGGGGCTGAAGCGAGTAGCCATTCAGAAAAGTAGAGTCTCCTGCGGCTAACCGCACCATCCACTCCACAAGGTCAATGCCATTCACCGCTTCGGTCACACCATGTTCCACCTGAAGGCGCGTGTTGACCTCTAAAAAGTAGAATTCTTGGCGATCGACATCCAGCACAAACTCTACGGTTCCTGCCGATTGGTACTGGATGGCGCGACCTAAACTCAGGGCAGCACCATAAAGCTGCTGTCGCAAATCGTCGCTAATTCCAGGCGCAGGCGTTTCTTCAATCACCTTCTGATTGCGCCGCTGCACCGAGCAGTCGCGCTCACCTAGAGCCACCACCTGTCCTTGCCCATCGCCAAAAATCTGCACTTCAATATGGCGGGCTTGCTGCACATACCGCTCTAGATAAACGCCCCCTTGGCTAAAATTGTTCTGGCTCAGCCGCTGCACGGTTTGAAATAAATCTGCCAACTGGTCTGCATTATGGCAAAGCTGCAAGCCAATGCCGCCACCCCCTGCCGTGCTTTTGAGCATGACCGGATAGCCGATCGCCGCCGCTGCCGTTTGCGCCTGCTGCACGGTATCAAGCAGCGGAGTTCCGGGCAGCAAAGGCACCTGATTCTGAGCCGCCAGCTCTCGCGCCGTATGCTTTAGCCCAAAGCTGCGCATCTGAGCGGGTGTTGGGCCGATGAAGACAATGCCTTTCGCCGCGCAAGCCTCGGCAAATTCTGCGTTTTCGCTCAAGAAGCCGTAGCCGGGATGAATCGCCTCGGCTCCAGTCTGCTGGGCGGCTGCCAAAATTCGCTCCCAGCGCAGGTAGCTGTCTGCTGCCAGAGCCGAGCCGATCGCCACCGATTCCCCTGCCATAGACACATGACGCGCGTAAGCATCGGCTTCGGAATAAACGGCAACCGAGGCGATTCCTAGACGATCGAGCGTGCGAATGATGCGACAGGCAATTTCACCCCGATTGGCAATCAAGACTTTGGTAAACATAGGTTTGGAGAACACGAGGAAACTGTCAAAACCGCCTGAGCAACAAAATTTCTGTGGAGAGGCGATCGCTCCTCCTCGATTCCCTAGACTGTATCCCAAATGATGAGCTGAATGGGCGTAGGGTTGTATCCGTTACAGGGATTATTCATTTGCGGACAGTTGGAAATCACCACCAGCGCATTCATATCTGCCCGCAGATCGATCGTGCTGCCCGGATCGGAAATGCCGTCTACGATTTCTAGGGTGCCATCAAGGCTGATCGGCACATTCATAAAAAAGTTGATATTGCTGGTCATATCTCGCTTGCCTAAACCATAGTCCTTGAGGGCGTAAAGAAAATTCTCAACGCAGGCATGCTGCCATTTTTTGTCTAGCCCAAATCGAACTGAATTGCTTTCGCAGCTACAAGCCCCACCAGAGGTATCATGCTTTCCGCAGGTGTCACTCAAAACGGCCATCAATACGTTACCGTCATTGGAGTAGAGCTTTGTTCCGGTTGTAATGAAAATATTGCCCTGTGCCCGAATCGTATCAGGAGCGCTGTAGCGTTCGCTAGGATCATCGGCGTTGTATACCAAGAAATCGACAGCCTGATTGCCGCCCAAATCCACAATTCGCAGCGTTTGCCCTTTCTTGATCACTTGCGCCCAAGGTTTGCGGGCAGGCAGCACCTGATCATAAATTGCCAGCTTCGGATCAAGCTGCGGCATAAAAGTTGAAGTCATAGAAAGGCTCCTGTTTATTCTCAAGGTTCTGAGGTGGAAGTTTCAAGCAGGGGATGCTCATGCAAACAGGGCATCCGTATTTTGAAAGCCCCGAATTGCCTCAGGATTGCCTATTCTACAGCGATCGTCATCAGCAGGAAGCGGCGATTTCCAGACGATCGCCTGAATGGGCTTGGCATCGTAAACCGTACTAGGATCGAGCGGATGTGGACAGTTGGATAGAACTGCCAACACATTCATCTCTGCCCGTAAATCGATAAAGTTTCCAGGCTGAGCTGTTTGTTCTGTCCAAGCTAAGTTTCCTTCTGGATCAACCGCAATCCGAGTGAACAGATTGAGGTTAGGCATGATGTCTTTTTTGCCCAGATTCCGCTTAGTTAACGCCAGCATGAAGTTATCGCGTGAGTTCTTAAAATCACCTTCGCCGTACTTCGCATTGGTCACGACGTTACTGCATCCGCTCAGCATATCGTGTAAGCCACAGGTATCTTCCGTAATAGAGAACAGTACGCGTCCCATATCGGAGTAGAGCAGCATTCCCTTCTTCAAGAACGCATTGAACTGAATTTTAGCGGTGTCAGCAGCGTTATATCGCTCGATCAGATTATCGGCATTGTAGCAGAGGAGAGCAACGCCTCTAGAGCCTTCAGGTGCGGCAATTCGCAGTGTTGTGCCATGTTGAATCATGCGAGACCAATAGGCTCCGCCAGGAATCATTTCATTCTCAACAATCAGCGCTGAATCGAGAGCCATACTTTGCGCATCAGATTCGGTAGACATGATCGACTCCTGAATTCATTCTTTAGACCTGATAGAACCTAGCAATTCAGCGTCGTTTCTGATTTTTAGGGGTGACGCAAGGGCTTTAGCAATGCTTGGCTTCAGAGACGCAGTAATGCAGAATTCATCCAGCGATCGCATCCCCACCTAATTCGATTTCAACCAGCGATCGCCAGCAAGTCAGGATTTGCAGCCTCACCTGCTAATCTAGATTTTGAAGAGGCATCCCAAAGCTCCTGCGTGTGCCTTCGCACTAACGCTAGCTATCTGCACATGGCTGTCTGCACAGACTTAGCATACACATTCTTGAATAATTGATCAACAGCATTACGAGTCAACCTAACGCCAGAGGCAAGATAGTCTGGGCGTTGAGTCTCGTTCTAGCGCGACGCTACTACATCGCTAGAGCTGCAAATCTTATAAAACTTAAGCTTCAAAGCATCTAAAGAACAGCCACAGAAACGCTTCTACGGGTTTCCATCTGTGGTGCAGTCATAGGTAACACTAGCGTCTGGATAGTTTCCAATGCTAAGCGCTGCTTTACCCCCGCCAAAGTCCTCCAGCACGTACTGAGTGCCGTCATTGCCGTTAAACGTATAGATGGAGGAATAGTTGCGACCACCATGGTGCGTACCGTCGCTTAGGGAAAGCTTCTGCCCTCTGGCATTTACAGCTTCATAGGAATAGCGGTCTCTGCCTTCTTCGCCCAGCTCGATTGCGAAATCACCGCACTCATAAGCCTGTCTCCAAGGTTGAAGTTGACTCAAGCGGATGGAAGCTTCAGGAGTTGCAGCATGAGCAGCAATAGGTAACGTAATCTCTGCACAGAGCAGACTGGCGATCGCCACTGAACCCATTAACTGTCTTTTAGTATTATTCATTGAGAAAATATCCTTTTATTCAAATCAGTGAATCCTTGTCTGATATATTCGCATATCTGATGAGAAAATATGCCTTTGAACTCTGCACTGCATTAGCAGGCTGGCGACAGCCATACATCAGACTCATCGATCTGGATTTTTGATAGAGGTACGCTGACCCCCTCCCAGAATTGGATTAAACTACGTCAATTGAAAAGTCCCTTTCCGATATTGGAAAGGGACTTTTATTGCAGTCCTTTAGAACTACCTACGTTGCCCCCACCTCATCTCTCTTTTGGAAAAGAAAGGTCAAAGGTACAGGCAAACGCATTCAGTATTGAGGATTACGCCTATTGAGTGCGATCGCCTATGCGGGCATCAACACGGTATCAATGACGTGAATCACTCCGTTGTCAGCAGCAACATCGGGAGTCACCACAGTTGAGGAATTGATCTTGACTCCGTTTGTCGTGTCAATCTTCACTTCTGAACCTTCCACCGTTTTTGCGGATTTTAGATTCATCACATCAGCTGCCATTACTTTACCAGAGACAACGTGGTAGGTAAGGATTTTCTTGAGCTGAGGAATATCCTTGAGCAATCCATCTACCGTGCCTGCTGGCAATTTAGCAAACGCTTCATCGGTGGGTGCAAATACGGTAAAAGGACCTGCGCCCTTCAGCGTCTCGACTAGACCAGCAGCTTTCACCGCAGCCACTAAGGTATTGAAAGAACCCGCCTGAACAGCAGTATCAACAATGTCAGCCATTTATGTTCAACCTTGGTCTTTAAAACCATTGTGTACATCAACTAGGATGACACACTGTTGTTAAAAATAATGTCTTAGTTAGCGTCTTATTGGCGTAATAGCTGTATAACTTGCAACAAACCCTTCAAAAGGCATAGATCATTCTCTAGAGAAGTATCTGTATGTCAACTCAAGAGTATGAAAATATTCACGGCAATGCACAATAGTGTATCTTTAGTGGTTATCAACAGTTTAAGAAAGTGACTTTTATTCCTGCCGCCTGTTTCAGGAGCTGGAAGCTAATGTGCTCCCAACTCCTGAAACAAGCCTAGCGAGAGGAAGAAATTGACCACAAAAATTGAAACCCAGGTCGTCACAACGGCGGCTGTTGCCGATTGACCGATGCCTTTGACTCCGCCTGTTGTCGTTAAACCCCAGCTACAGCCCAAAATAGCGACGATCGCCCCAAAAATAAAAGCTTTCAGCACCAGGTTAAACAGATCTGCAACCTGCAAGGTCGATCGCACTGAGCTGAGAAACTCAGAAGGTAGCAGGTGATAAAAATAGGCTGCAACAAAAACACCACCTCCAATTCCGGCGACTAGCCCTAGCAGAGTCAGGGTGGGCAGCATTAGACAGCAGGCGATGACTCTGGGCACCACCAAAAAATCGATTGGGTCAGTTTTAAGCATGTGTAGCGCATCAATTTGTTCCGTGACGCGCATACCGCCAATCTCGGCTGCAAAGGCAGATCCCACCTGCCCAGCAAGCACACAAGCCGTCAAGATGGGCGCTAGCTCCCGACAGAAGGCGATCGCAAAGGCTCCGCCCACCATGCTAACTGCGCCAAAATGGACAAGCTGCCGCGCCGTTTGCACCGTGAAAATCATGCCCGCAAAGAAGTTAGTCATCAGCACCGGATTCAGAGAATCGGCGACAGCTGCCATATGCTCTAGCACATTGCGCCGATAGATCTTGCCAGTGAACAAATGTACCAAAACTTGCCCACCCAAAAAAATTCCTAATGCCAGACGCAATATCCAGACTCGGTTCCAGGCATCAGAAACACCTTGGAAGCGGATCAGACGAACACCCTGAAAGCTTTCTCCTGGACAAATGCGATCGGTAAACCAGTTCAGAATTAAACATAGGCGCGATCGCATCATAATAATTTCTCCAGAAGAGTACCCGGCCGTTGTAAAAGCTCTGGGTTCACTTCCAGCCATTTTATGGGGGCTTGCCCTACGATTATGCTTGGTGGGCGATCGCCTTATCCTAAAAGTATCTTTTTACTCCTGTCTCTTCTCTGCTTACCCTTGCCTCTGCTGGTTGCCCTGCCAATTTACAGAACCGCTGCTGCAAGCATCTGGGTTGCGGTTGCGCGACTGCTGAAAGGTACGGCACCCTTCTCGGCTTAGCTGACGCACGAGGCTTTCGGGGAAGCGATCGCGCAGCGCCCAGGCTTTTCGGAAAAAGCGAACGCTATCCTGGCGAGTTTTAGCTTGCTCATCGCCTTGCAGTTTGTCGCCCTTCTGCCGCAGAATTTGTGCCTTCAGGTAAAACAGCTCAGGGTTATTGCTTCCCGGCGTCGTTTTAATGGCTTCCTCAACGGCGGCAAACGCTTTGTCAGGCTGATCCAAATCGCGATAGCCAATGGCAATCCCCCGCTGCGCCAGGTAAACAGGGGCAGCATTTGAGGCAAGACGCTCGATCGCCTGATCGGGATTGGCAAACGGTAGATTAACCGCCAGCATCAAGTCCATAAATCCCTTCATCAGATTTAGCTCTGGATCTTGAGGGTCAATTTTTTCTGCCTGAGAAATATTATCAAACACCTGCTGGAGCTTTGCCAAGATCGTCGGCGTTGCTGCAACGGTGCCCTGAGTTGACAGGGTGTAGGCGCCCTCTAAAAACTGACCCGCAGCGACATAGAGATGTCCTCGTAAGGCATCCGTTGATACTAGCTTCTCAGCTGTTTCGCGGGTGAGTCGGGCGTTTTCACCCATTTTTTCCCAGTCTTGGCTCACGTAAGCCAGAGCAGACTGCATGGCATGGGCAAGGGGTTCATCGGGTTCGGCAGATTGCAGCATTTGTTCTGCCTGCTGGTAGTTGCCCTGCTCAAATAGCGTCTTAAACGCAGCTTCTGTCTTAGAACCGATCGCATGGGCATTAGCAGTCCGAAAAGGATCAGCCTGAGCCGGATGAAACCAGAAACTGAGCAGGAGAGTGAGGGCGATCGCCGCACCTGTCCTAATGATGAGAGATCGGCGAAACTTCTGAAATAAGCGTGTCATAGCTGTTTTTGCTGTCCTATTTTGCTGTCCTAGAAGTCTTTGCTGAAAGTCTTGATCTAAAGTCTTTGAACTCCAATTTAGCTTTTTATGAATGGGCTGGAGCAAGGGCATTGCTGAATCAGGGATGAGTTTTTTGTGAGGGACGCATGTCCCCCTCACAAAAAACTCATCCCTCAAGCCAGAAAAGCCGTAAATCTAAAAAATTAGGCGAATAGCAGCTTTGACGCGATCGGCATTTTTCAGGTTCCAGCGATCGGGTATTCTGGCTAGGGCGGAGTTAGGCTCAGCCATCACTGAACTCCTACTGAACTCCTATCGTTCCACTAAGATGGAGACAGCGATTTACCCTCTCCAAGTTTTGGGTTGGGGCTGATTGCTAAGATGACTTCCTCGCGTCATGATTCGATTCACAATTATTCGATCGCCTGAATGCTCTATCTCAAAGACCTGGTTTACCACCCTGCCGTCACCCATACCGCCATTCTCAAATCGATCAGCTTAGAACTTGCGCCTCAGCAGCTTGGGCTAATTGTTGGGCCTAGTGGCTCTGGAAAAAGCACTCTACTCGAAGTTCTAGCAGGGCTGGCGCGGCAGACGACGGGCAAAATCCTTTGGCGAGATCAAGAGCTTGCACCTGACTCTTTACAGCAGTTGGCAGGGCTGGTGTTTCAGTTTCCTGAGCGGCACTTTTGTGGGCACACGATTTTGGAAGAGCTGCGGCTGGGTCATCCAGAGTTGAGTAAAGAGAAAATTGATAGCGCTCTGGCATCTGTGGGCTTAGGACATCTGCCGCTCAGCACGGCTCCACGATCGCTCAGCGGCGGGCAGCAACGCCGTCTGGCTCTGGCAGTGCAGTTGATCAGACAACCTTTTCTGCTGCTGCTAGATGAACCTACCGCAGGGCTGGATTGGTCGATGCGCAAGCAGGTGATTAGTCTGCTGACTGAGCTAAAAAAAGAATGGAGTCTGCTCGTGGTGTCTCATGAACCGGGCGAAATGGCGGCAATTGCCGATCGCTGTTGGACGCTCAATTACGGTAAGCTGACTCCCATTGATCCGGCTCTATTTAACCAGCCCGTTTTAGGTCAAACTGTTCCAGGGACAACTATTTCAGGGAGCAAAAGTGAAGAGTGAGTATGGAAGTGCCTGAAGTGCCTGTAGAAATGCCTGTAAAAATACAGGAGCAAGCCTCTGTAGAAATTCCTGTTCTGCCGCAGGATCTTGAAGTCTGGCAGCAAACGCTAAACTGGCAGCCTGATTCAAGCCAACAGACACGGTTTCAAAAACTGTACGAGCTGATTTTGGCAGGCAATCGTCAGCTTAATCTGACTCGCATTACTAACCCGCAGGATTTTTTGGAAAAGCATCTGTGGGACTCGCTGCGAGGGATTAAACCTTGGCTGGGGAATGGAACATGGGACATGGCAGAAGCAGTCCCTTCAGCGGAGACAAGCTTTAAAGTGATTGATATTGGCACAGGAGCGGGGTTTCCAGGTCTGCCTGTGGCGATCGCTCTGCCCCAGTGGCAAGTCACGCTCCTCGACTCTACCCGCAAGAAAATGGCGTTTGTCGATAGCCTGCTGACTGAACTAGAGATTTCCAATGCTGTAACCTTGACCGATCGCGTTGAGCAAATTGGTCATAGTTCCTATCATCGGCAAGTCTACGATCTGGCGTTAGTTCGTGCCGTTGCTAATGCTGCTGTCTGTGCCGAATACGCGCTGCCATTGCTAAAAATTGGCGGAGTTGCTGTGCTGTATCGAGGACAGTGGACGGAGGAAGAGGCGATCGTTCTGGAGAGAACGCTGGAACAGCTAGGCGGTGAATTGACTGCAACAGAAGCCTTCAAAACGCCTGTGAGCCAGAGCGATCGCCATTGCCTCTATCTCAAAAAAGTTGCCCCAACTCCCATCAGCTTGCCTCGTCCTGTAGGGGTTGCAGCTAAACTGCCGCTTTAGAAACTATTTGGGCAAGGCTGCTGGCAAAATACTGGATGACAGAAATCAGCAAATATCCTCCTTTGATCTTGAAGTAATTTTATGGACAGCCCCCTCTCCCACCCCTCTCTAGTTGCTGGTAGTGCGCGAGTAGGTAGATGTTTTGCGCCAGTGTTTTAGAAATGAAGCTGAATCACTCTGCCCACCTGAGTTTTAGCCAATCTCCTTAAATTCTTTTCCGCGCAAACTCTCAAACCCTGACTGAGTGAGCTTTGTAGGGATAAAATTAAGATGACAGTTCCCCAATCCAGCCGCCAAAAATGCTACGATCGATGGCATCCGCGCAGTCGAACCTTGAAAATTGCATACAGACAACTTTCTAAGCGCCCACCGCATCAGCCACCACAAAACCCTTTCAGGGATTGAAACAAACGGGAGAGTACCAAAAGCTGGCTGATGCACAGGCATCAGCCACCACAAAACCCTTTCAGGGATTGAAACTCTAAAGAATTCCAGTCAACAGGGGCATTCTTCAAAGCATCAGCCACCACAAAACCCTTTCAGGGATTGAAACGTTCACAAGCATTCCTGATGGAACCCTGATTGATGGCATCAGCCACCACAAAACCCTTTCAGGGATTGAAACGAAACTGAAGGGCAATATCGCCTCATCGGGGTATGGCATCAGCCACCACAAAACCCTTTCAGGGATTGAAACTAAGGACTGGGCAGCGATCGAAGATGAACACGTCAGCATCAGCCACCACAAAACCCTTTCAGGGGTTGAAACAGTTATCCCAGCGAGTAAAGTTGTAATTTTATACTGCATCAGCCACCACAAAACCCTTTCAGGGATTGAAACTTTGCTCAAGTGCTTGAAATCACTTCCTTCTACCGCATCAGCCACCACAAAACCCTTTCAGGGATTGAAACTCATTCCTAATTATCAAGGCTTTTCGCAGTTAAAGCATCAGCCACCACAAAACCCTTTCAGGGATTGAAACCAGCATCCTGGAATGCACAAGAGAAAGTGCTTTGGCATCAGCCACCACAAAACCCTTTCAGGGATTGAAACGGTCAAAGACGGCTCTCTGTGCTTCTGTCGCCTCGTCAGGCATCAGCCACCACAAAACCCTTTCAGGGATTGAAACATTCCTCCAGCTTCAAAGCCTCAACGCTGCAAAGTGCACCAACCACCACAAAACCCTTTCAGGGATTGAAACCTGTGGGTGACAGTGAGAAAGCCCGTCAGCCCTTGCACCAACCACCACAAAACCCTTTCAGGGATTGAAACAAAAGATGTAACAGACAGTAATCAAGTAACAATAGTTCAGACAGTTTTGCGAGAGCAAATTAGATCCAGGGCAAACGCATCTTAAATTTCATTGACATCTAAAAGCAGGATCGAGGTTTC
>NZ_JCACIN010000097.1:0-150473 GCF_059504425.1 Drouetiella sp. | reverse complement strand
GAACGCTTCTCTACCTCTACAATAATGTCCTAACTCGTTCTCGTAGCGCTATAAACCTGGGCTTCAGCAAGAGTATGAAAAGGATGGACGTCTTAGCATCAAAGCAGCCTAGTCGTTCAAATCAGCGGCACAAAGCAATTACAGCGAAGTAGAAAGCATTGTGGTCTGTCCGCTGCATTTGATGAGTTAGACGACATAATCTGGAGATCTTTCTTCTCTCAGAATAATCCTGACGCCGCAGAGTTCATTAGCGTCTTCGGGCGGGAACCCTTTGGTAATAAGTAGGAGCGATTCGCTTTTTTCTCAAAGGAAAGACTCATCAAAAGGTTGGAATCAGAGCATCTGCACCCTTTCCAGCTCATACTCGCCTAGCTGAAGTCTATGACTGATTTCTTAGATACTGACTACAATATCCAACTCGTCACCATTTCCGTTCTCATTGCTGTCTTAGCCTCTTACACGGCCATAGATATGGCTGGGCGAGTTACTGCAACCCAAGGTCGTGCCCAAATCGGTTGGCTGGTCAGTGGAGCAGTTGCCATGGGCGCTGGCATTTGGTCGATGCACTTCATTGGCATGTTGGCATTTCGGTTGCCTGTTCTCGTGTACTACGACTTCCTGACGGTTCTCGTTTCCGTTTTGCCCGCCATAATTGCTTCAGGACTGGCTCTATTTTGGGTCAGTCGCCCGACGTTAGGTTGGCTCCAACTGTTGGGCGGAAGCCTCTTGATGGGATTGGGAATTGTATCGATGCACTACATCGGCATGGCTGCAATGCATACATCAGCAGTTATGCACTATGATCTCCAACTCGTTGCCCTCTCTGTTTTGATTGCGATCGCAGTCTCCTTTGCCGGACTATTTTTGGTGTTTCAATTGCGGGAGGAAACAAAGTCGAATCAAATCTGGAAAAAGCTCCTGGCTGCCATGATCATGGGAGCGGCAATTCCAACAATGCACTATATTGGCATGGCAGCCGCATGTTTCAGCCCTCTGCCCAATATCTTACTGGAGTCGAACCTACAACCTCCCGAAGATCTAGTTTCCCTGGCTGCTGCTGTGGTAATCGGCACCCTGCTTATTCTAGGGCTGGCGCTGCTCACGGCTTTTTTCGATCGCCGCTTGTCTGCTCAGATCATCTATGCTCAGGCAAGCCAAGAGAGCCAAAAGTACCTTAAAACAATCCTTCAAGGCATTCAGGTTGGAGTGTTAGTAATTGAGGAAGATGCTCAAGTTCAATTATCCAATCGGGCTGCTCTTGATCTGTTGAATTTCTCAACGGAAATAGAATTACAACACTTGTGGAACAGAGCAGTGACCTGTCAGCTGGATTCACCCCATTCTGCCCCTTCAGAGGGTCAGCTTCTCGATTCGATTCAGCCCGTGTTGCAAAAAATCATTGCAAAACAGCTGGTGCAGAATGCAGTTGTTTATGTGGCAGCGTCAGCGCATCAAGAACCTACTGCGCTACTGGTGAATGCAGTGCCTTTGCAGCTAGCCCATACCTCTGTCACCCAGATGGTATGCACATTTAGCGAAATTACTGAGCTGAAGCAAACCGAAAACCGCCTCAAAGAATCCGAAGCTAAATTCAGAGACTTAGCGACACAAGAAGAACTCCTGAATCATCTCTCAAACCAAATTCGACAATCTTTGGATCTACCTACGATTCTGCAAATCGCCGTCTCTGAAGTCCGTAAGATATTTGAGACTGACCGGGCATTGATCTATCAATTTGATCCCAATTGGCGCGGACAGGTCATCCTGGAAGATGTGGCGGAATCCTGGTTGCCCACCATCGGAGAAGCGGCGGATAATTGTTTTCCGAGGGAGTGTCTGGAACGTTACCGAGACGGTGAAATCAGGGCAATCCACAATGTTGTTGAAGCAGGTCTAGACTCTGATCACCTTCAATTCTTGCAGCGGTTGCAGGTACAGGCTAATCTGATTGTGCCGATCATTATGGGTAATCAGCTCTGGGGACTGCTGATTGTGCATCAATGCAGTTGCCCAAGGGTTTGGAAAGGGGAGGAAGGCAATCTGCTGCGTCGCCTAGCCAGTCAGTTAGGCATTGCCATCCAACAATCAGACCTCTACACCAAAGCCGAGCAGAGTGCGATGCAAGCCCATGCACAAGCTCAGCAATTGCGTGAATCTGAAGCTCAGCTCAAGCAGCAAGCTCAAGCCCTGCAACAAACTCTTCAAGAGCTACAAAGCCTCCAACTCCAGCTTGTCCAGAGTGAAAAAATGTCTAGCTTAGGACAATTGGTGGCTGGCATTGCCCATGAAATCAATAATCCGGTCAACTTCATCCACGGCAATCTTGTCTATGTGCAGGATCATGCCCAGAATTTGTTGAACTATGTGCAACTTTACCAAAAGCATTACCCGAATCCTGCTGAAGAAATTCAAGTGGAAGCAGAAAAAATTGACCTGGAATTTTTGCAGGAAGACCTGACTAAAATTCTCAATTCAATGAAACTAGGCACCGATCGCATTTGTCAAATTGTCCTATCACTGCGTAACTTTTCCCGCATGGATGAAGCCGACTTTAAGGCGGTCGATATCCATACAGGCATTGATAGCACCTTAATGATTCTGCAACACCAGCTCAAGACACGCCCTGAACATCCTGCCATTGAGGTAGTTCGGAACTATGCCGAGTTGCCGTTGGTGGAGTGCTACCCCGGACAGCTGAACCAGGCGCTAATGAATATTCTTACAAATGCTATTGATGCGCTGAAAGATGCCAATGCAAACCAAACCACGCAAGGCATCAAGACAAATTCCAATCAGATTACTATTCGGACAGCCATGATCGATCGCCAGTGGGTGGAAATTGCGATCGTTGACAATGGACCGGGTATTCCTGAAGCAGAGAAAGAACGGATTTTTGACCCTTTCTTCACGACAAAATCGATTGGTAAAGGAACGGGTATGGGGCTGTCCATCAGCTACCAAATCATTGTTGAGAAACATGGCGGTAAGCTTGAGTGCTTCTCGAACCCTAATCAGGGAACAGAATTTGTGATCCAGATTCCTATCCAGCACTAGGCTTTTAAGTTTGTCTACCGCCTCAATTGAACGCACGCTGACATCTTCAAAAATCATCTGCCCTGTTTGGGTCTTAAATTGGTATCAAGTTCAACTCGGCGATCGCATCTGGAGGCAACGACAGCCAACCGTTGAACCTTATGCCTACGATCGCCTCTTGACAAACTTTTTCTATCTCTTTAGTCCAATTAGTCCAACCTCAAGCACGAGTCCAGCCTCAAGCATGGCGGCAATAGCTTGCTTCTGGGCACCATAGCAACCGCCGAGGCGGCTAGGACAGAGACATTTTGGGTGGGGCGCGAATCGTCCAAAATGTCCCAAGCAAACTGGCAACAGCCATAATTCGGGCAATAATTCTAGACAAAGCCACAGAATTCTAGAATTGCCGCACTCACTGCTTTAGGATCGCCGCTAGAAGCCACATGACCACATCCAGGAATAATCTGAAGCCGTGCATTGGGTAATCTAGCTTGAAGCGCTACGCCATCTTCAACTGGAAACCATCGATCGCATTCTGACCAAAGAATTAGGGTAGGGCAGGTAATGCGATCGAGGTTCTGCTGAATGTGAGCAATCAGATTGGGCTGGGGCGCGTGAGAGGAGGGTGGAGCCTGAAGGCGATCAATTTCACCTGCGGCTAAATGCAGATCGGTGGCAAATTGAGTTAAGGTTCCTGGCACATTCAGGTAGGGATAGGTCAGCCAGTAGATCTCTTCTGCTGTGATGGCGGCTGCATCGGCTACCACTTCTTGCCGGACTCGATGTGCCCCATAGCGAACTAGGGGGGCGAAGAGCCGAATCAGGCGACTCTGATCTACCCATCGGATCAGCGATAGCGGCAAACGAACGATCGATCGCATTCCCTCACTGGGCAGCTTTTTTGGAAAAATTGGCACATTGATCACCACTAGGCGATCGATTAACTCAGGATGAGTCTGGGCAACCGCCAGAGCAGTCAGCGCCCCCAAAGATTCGGCTGCTATAGCTACAGGCTGTTGGCTCAAAGCCTGGATGATGCGCACTAATTCGATCTGCTGATGTCCCATAGTTTCGGGCGGCGGCGGCGTTTCAGAAAAGCCGTAGCCTTTCGCGTCTACGCAAATCACCCGAAACGATCGCGCCAGTCGAGCAACGCACGAGCGCCAGTTATAGCTCCAGCTGCCGATGCCATGCAGTAAAAACAGCGGCTGTCCTGAGCCAATCTCTCCATAGGCGATCGCCACCTTGCGGTTGCCAGCATCTAGGATGTTGAGAGTTTGCCGACCTTTCGGAAAAGTCGCTTGCCACCAGTCTGCTACTTGTGCCATGCATTTACTTGTGCCATGCGTTACCCGTACAGGTGTTACCGATCCGGCAACCCCTAAAATTGCCAGTCCCAGATCGCAAGAGATGCTTCAAAAAGCTGATCTTAATAAATCTTTTCAAACTTATACTGTAGTGGTCTAGCTTTGGGCAGTTTTCTTCGGGGAGCAAGTTTGTACAAGCCTTATCTTAAACCGCAGCAAACAATCTCCAAAGATTTTGCGACTTTCGTTCATCTTGCAATTCAACCCTATGCTGGGATTTGGGCTGCTTCAACCATTCTGTGCCTCTGGCTAGGTAGCCTTGTCTTTCTGCTCTCGCTCAATTTAGCTTCAATTCCTGGCATCTGGGTGGTTCCCGCTATCCTCGGTCGGACTTTTATTCACACAGGTCTATTCATTATTGCTCACGATGCCATTCATGGTACGGTCATGCCCAAGCATCGGCGGGTGAATGACTGGATGGGAGCGATCGCCATCACGCTGTATGCTCTTCTGCCCTATAAAAAGTATTTCCTTAAGCACTGGGAACATCACGGTCAGCCCGGACAGGTGGGCGATCCAGACTTTCATGATGGCATCCACAGCGGCATGTTTGCCTGGTACTTCAAGTTTATGAATGGGTACCTAGACATCCGACAGAAGTGGGTTTTGCTCATTGGCATGACCGTTATTTTTCATGGTCTGCGCATGGGATTGCATATCTCAGGCTTCAGTTTGCTTCTGTTTTGGGTATTGCCGATCGTCCTTAGCTCAATGCAGCTCTTTGTGTTTGGGACTTATCTGCCTCACCGAGAACAGGCAGAAGGGTACGACAATCCTCATCATGCAGTCAGCAGCAGCTATCCTATATTTTGGTCATTTTTGAGTTGCTATCATTTTGGCTACCATTGGGAGCACCACGAATACCCGCATCTGCCCTGGTACAAGCTGCCAGCGGCTCGGAGCGATCGCTGAGTCTATAGCCTTGGGAATCTTTGCAGAATCTTCGCAGAATCCTCAAAGTCAGCCCTAGTCTTCTCGTTTGCTTTACGTTGCTTGACTCTCAGTGGATTTTCTCCAAAGCTTCGGTTAGCTTGATGGATGATGTGTTGGCTTCGTGCGATCTGGGTAGTGGTATTTAGGTGAAGATTTTTTGTTGCGTGAGCAAAGCCCACGCAACAAAAAATCTTCACCCCTTAAGGACTACCCGATCTGTATAAGCTGAACTAACTTCTAGAAATTCCTAAACCGGGAGAATTTTGATGCGGATTGCGATCGTTGGGTGCGGCTTTGTCGCAGATTACTACCTCAAAACTCTGCCCAATCATCCTGAGCTAAAGCTAGTTGGCGTGATGGATCGAGTAAGCGATCGTGCCACAAAATTTGCTGCCCACTACTCTATTTCCAAGATTTATCCGACGCTAGATGAGCTTCTGGCAGACCCAAGCGTCGAGATCGTTCTGAACTTGACGAATCCGAGAAGCCATTACGAGGTTTCCAAAGCCTGTCTAGAGGCGGGCAAGCATGTTTACTCCGAGAAGCCGTTTGCGATGGAGATGGCGCAGGCTGAGGATCTCGTGAACATTGCTGAGCGGCAGGGCTTGTATTTCTCTTCGGCTCCCTGCAATGTCTTGAGCGAGACAGCACAGACCGTCTGGAAGGCGCTACGGGAGCAGCAGATTGGCAAGGTGCGGCTGGTCTACGCCGAAATGGATGATGGGCTGGTTCACAAGATGCCCTACCAGAAGTGGGTGAGCGAGTCAGGAACGCCCTGGCCCTACAAAGATGAGTTTGAGGTGGGCTGTACTCTGGAACATGCGGGCTACTACACGACTTGGCTGACGGCATTTTTTGGGCCAGCGGAATCTGTAACCGCTTTTTCATCTTGCCTCGTACCCGATAAGCAAACAGACGTGCCCTTAGACGTGAATGCCCCTGATTTTTCAGTTGCCTGCATCAAGTTTGTGTCGGGCGTTGTGGCGCGTCTCACTTGTGGCATTATCGCTCCGCATGACCATGAGCTGAAAATTATTGGCGATGATGGCATTTTGTCTATCGACGACTGTTGGTATTATGGCGCGCCTGTCCACATTCAGCGAATGGTTAAAATTCGTCGCAAAGTGTTCATCAGCCCCTTCAAGCGACGCTATCCGCTGGTGAAAAAGCCGACAGGTCGTTTTAACAAAGGCTCTCAGCAAATGGATTTTGCGCGGGGCGTAGCCGAGATGGCAGCCGCAATTCGAGAGCAGCGTCCTTGCCGTCTTTCGACTCAGTTCTCTCTACACAATAATGAGATTGTGCTGGCAATTCAGAATGCGCTGGAGACGAATGCCCCTCACAAGATGACGACCACTTTCGAGGCGATCGATCCGATGCCTTGGGCAAAGCCGTAGGCTGCGTAGCCCTAATGAGATCCGAGACACTTTACGCATCAACTTGCTACTGGGTACTAGTCGATGGGCCATCGTACCCCCTCATGCGCCCGTGCTTAATGACAATTGGTCTACCATAGAGTCGCCCTTCCGAGCGTGCAAGGCTACCAATTGAACAAGAGGGTTGAACGACTCTGGGTAGTATCCAATCATCGCTTCAGCGTTGGTCGGCAGAGCAGCAGTGTGGCGATCGCCAGTTTGCTTAGGACATTTCTGGTGGCGCGAAGCACCCCACCAAAAATGTCTCTGTCCTAACCGCCTTGGCGGTTGCTATACCTTGACCCAGATTCTAGATGACCCATTCCCTTGAGCTACCTCATCCTACGATCCACCAGATGGATCAGCCACATTGATTAGCTTAACGGCCTCCTGAACTGGAGGAATCTCAATGGTCTGGTCAGCAGTAGGTCGCTGCTGACGATTAGGCGTATCAATTTGCACAAAACTACCTGTCTCGATCGATCGGTAAAGCGCCCGAATGATCTGAACGTCAATTAGCCCTTCTTCTCCAGATGGCTCCGGCTCTTTGTTTTGTAAAATACAGTCTGAGAAATAAACAAACTCTGCCGCAAGCTGATCGTGGGGTTCAAACGATCGCTCTTGTTTTTCACCGCCAACGGTCAGCGTATGCTTGATTTCGCCATGAGTGCTGTATGCCAAATCAACCTGTAGATCGCCTTTTGTACCCACAATTCGATAGGCTGAAATGCTTGCAGCTCCGAAGCTACAAACAAACGTTGCCAATCGATCGCCTGGGAAGCGCAGAATTGCTGTCGTCATTTCAGCAACTTCACTAAAGCGTTCTTCGCCGTTGGTAGCGCTGGTTGCAAATACAGCGATCGGCTCATCCTGAAATAAGTATCGAGCCGCATTAATGCAGTAAATGCCAATGTCGTCTAATGTACCCCCACCTTTACCTTTGTCTAACCGGACGTTACCCGCTACCGTCTGCTGCGTGAACAATGAATTGAAAATGCGCGGTTCGCCAATTTTGCCCGATCGTACCGTTTCAACAGCCTGCAAATTAGCTTCTTCCAGATGCAAGCGGTAGGCAATCATGAGCTTTACACGATTCTCTTGAGCAGCTTGAATAATTGCTTTACACTCTTCCTCGGTAACTGCCATCGGTTTTTCGCACAAGATATGGATGCCCGCCCTAGCAGTACGCACGGCATACTCACAGTGCAAGTGATCCGGGAGAGCAATGTATACGGCATCTATTTCGCCACTCTTCAGACAGTTATCATACTGGTCATACGAGTAGGTGTGCTGGATGTTGTACAACTTGCTCAGTTGCTCACGCTTTTCGGGATCATCTGAGACAAGCGCCACAAGTTCTGAATTTTCAGCATGAACAAAGCTGGGCAGGGCAGCAGCCTGAGCAAACCAGCCTAGACCGATAACGGCATAACGAATCTTGCGGGCGGAGGTATTTTGGGCAGCTACCATAGATTTGCTCTCAAGACTTACTCGCTTATCTTAGGAAAAATAAAGTCTTTCCTCCTCTTACTTTTGAAGGATGCTGAGGGCGATCGCGCCACCATCAAGCTCAAAGAGCTTATTGCAGTGTTTGAGCTGCATATTTTTTACGGCTACTTTTACAGGATTCTTGTGAAGGCTTGGATTGAGCGATCGCCTGATGCCTTCGTAGCTGAACAATGAGAGCAACTTGTTGCACTTTACCTCTTTAGATAGTTCCATATACAAATATCTGGAGAGATGATCGCGTTACTGAGTTACGGAAACGCGTAGGCTGGGCGATCGCAGCATAGAGCAACATAGACGTAGAGCAACGCAGACGTAGACAGGTATTTGGGTTAAGGAGTGGGAATGATACGACTAAATAATGGGTTATCCACACCAGAAATTTTTTGAAGGATTTGCGATGATAATTTTGTAGTCAAAAGGCAGGGCAATGAAATTTCTAGTTCAACCGCTTTATAACTGGTACCGTTCCATTTTGCGTCACCCCAAGTATCGCTGGCTGGTTATTTTAGGTAGTTTTCTATATCTATTCAGCCCTGTCGACTTGATTACTGACATGTTGCCTGTCGTGGGCTGGCTGGATGATGGCGTGATTGCGACGCTATTAGTCAGCGAGGTTTCTCAGATGCTTTTAGAACAGCGCAACCTTCGCAGAGTGAAGGATCTCAGTGCTGATGCTAACATTGCTACGGTTTCCACTACTGTCTCAAATTCGGTCGGATAGGACAAGATCGTTTCTATAGATGTCCTCCCGTATCGCTGCGACTTCGGTCTTAATGGCTCACTGTTCAATTCTGCTTTTTTGAATTTGCAAGCTTTGTAGATTCACGTTTTTAGACTTACATGGAAGGTAAATTATGACCAATTCTCTCAAAGATCGTCTCATCACTGATTTTGAGAAAGCCAAAGCAACTGGAAAGCCCAGAGTTATTCGTGTTTTAGAGGCTTTCCGCAATGCTGCTTCCCAAGCAATAGTTGAGGTCAAAGAAGGTTCAGGTGAAGTGAGCAATATCGCCAAAGATACGCTTTCCGCCATTTCTGAAGATCTCAACAGTGCTCATGGCAAAGCCGCAGATGCTCCTGAAGCGGACTCTTCAATTCGCCTAAAAGCTTTGCTGGCGAACGTTGTCAAAGTTGTGAAGCAAGGCTTCAGTAAGGCAGTTGGTTGGTACAATACCAGCAAAGCTCAGGCTGAAACCACAGACGCTGCAAGCCCTGAAGTGTGGGAGCACGAGAAAGCCAAGGTTGAAACCAAGGTGGGTGAAGCAGGAACGGCTCTGGCGAAGAAAGAGCAGCAAGTTCGGCAACAGTTGAAGGAGATGTTGCACACTGCTGCTGCAAAGCTCTAGCGGTTTAGCGCAAGTCTAGCTTGTCACTGTGTTCGACCTAGGGCTGGTCTGATCTCAAAGTCGATAGGCCTAAAGTTTCAACTAACGTATAGTTTGTTCATTCAAAAGTGAGGTTGTTTTATGAAACTCGTTCGTTATGCTCTCGGCATTCTCATTCCCCCGGTTGGTGTTTTCATGACTTATGGACTCAGCACCACACTGGTAATCAATATCTTGCTGACAATTCTAGGTTGGCTTCCAGGCGTGATTCATGCTGTCTGGGCGATCGCCAAGCATGAAGAAAAAGTCAATCAGCAGGAAGGCTCAGTCTAGTTCCACGATTCATCTCATTGAGAGTCAGAGACTGATTCTTAATGAGATGAAAATAAATTAACATAAGCTACGGAGGAAAATCATGTTTGGATTCTTTTTAACGACGGTCATTAGTGCTTTAGGTTTACTGATTGTAGACCTTGCTGTTCCAGGTGTAGACATTGCAACATTCCCAGCTGCGCTGCTAGCAGCAGTGGCGATCGGATTTGTTAACGGTGCCGTCAGACCCGTGCTAGCAGTTCTATCGCTGCCCATCAATTTGCTCACTCTAGGTCTGTTCTCTCTGGTCGTTAATGGCGTTTGCTTCTGGCTAGCATCGCTTCTAGTTCCTGGCTTTGCCGTACATGGGCTACTCGCCATTATCTTAGCTCCCATTGTGCTATCGCTTGCCACCACGTTCTTGAACCAATACTTTGTCAGCAAAAAAGGATTGGATCAGCCTGTTGCTCAGTCAAACTCTGCTCTGCAAGTTGGCGACAAGTAAGTCTTGAGTGGATTACCCTCGATTACTCAATAAATCATAAAACAGGGCGCGTAACTGCGCCTTGTTTTGCGTAAATCTTAAACGCCCGATTGCCACTGCGGCAAAGCGCTTCATACCACCCATTCACTGTCTTACACAGAAGGAGTCTGGGGAAGATTCCACGGCTTTTAGTTGTTCTCCGCCAGGTTGTCGACCAACCAGCCCTACCGCTTTTACGTCTAAACAAGGCAGATATTTTTGAGAGCCATTGACTCATGAGATATGCTTTTTAAAAGCCATTCTTCAAAATAAAGGGCTGAATTTTGGTAAACCAGGTTGAACCCCAAGACTCATCCATGCGATCGCTCCAGCGAGTGCTCAAAAGCCTAAACGCTTACCGCTGGCTCTCATTAGGCGCATTAGTCAGCCTACTCTTGCTGACAGTCGCAAACGCCATCACCCCACAACTCTTTCGTTGGGGCATCGACCAGGGAATTGCCAAACAAGACCTACAGATCGTCCTGTATAGCGCTGGCGCAATGGTGATTGCCGCGATCGCCCGTGGACTCTTCAACTTCGGGCAAAGCTTTTGGGCAGAAGCTGCCTCCCAAGGTGTTGCCTACGATCTGCGCAACAAAATCTTCAGCAAAATTCAAAACCTCAGCTTTAGCTACCACGATCAGGCACAAACCTCTCAACTTCTCACCCGTGTCACCAGCGACATCGAGCAGATTCGCACCTTCGTCGGCACAAACTTGATCCAGGTAATCAGCGCAATCGTCACCCTCATCAGTATTGCGATTGTTCTGCTGATTATGAATTGGCAGCTCGCACTCATTACCCTAACCGTCATTCCCATGACCGGATGGCTACTGGCACGATTCTTCACCCAAAACGGTGAACTTTTTCGTCAGGTGCAAGAACAGCTTGGTGATCTCAACGCCGTCCTGCAAGAAAACTTGATTGGTATTCGAGTCGTCAAAGCTTTTGTGCGAGAATCTGCCGAAGCAAAACGCTATACCGCCATGAACGATACTCTCGTGGCGGTTAACATGAAAACAATTCGTGCCATCCGTAGCACCTTTCCAATCATCTTTTTGCTCAGCAATTTGGTCACGCTAGCGGTATTTGGCTACGGCGGCAGCGAAGTCATTGACGGTAAATTCTCAGTTGGAGAATTGGTGGCATTTAACTCTTACCTATTGCTGATTCTCCAGCCCGTCCTGTTGATTGGATTTGCTGCTCCAGCGATCGCCCAAGCTGCCGCCTCTGCCGAGCGGGTCTATGAAGTCGTCGATGCTGAGGTTGAAATCCGCGATCGCCCCAATGCCCTTCCCTTTGACACCTGTGCAGGTAGGATTACCTTTGAGCATGTCTCCTTCCGCTATCCTGGCGCAACGACAGAAGCGCTTAAAGAAGTGTCTTTTGAAACGAAGCCCAAAGAGCTAATTGCGGTATTGGGTATGACCGCATCCGGGAAAAGCACCATTATGAATCTGATCCCGCGCTTTTATGATGTCACGGCAGGATCAGTTCGCATTGATGGGCGAGATGTGCGAGATTTCACGTTAGCAAGCTTGCGATCGCGCATTGGCATTGTGTTTCAAGAAACAACGCTCTTCTCCGGCACCCTGCGCGAAAATATCGCTTACGCTAAACCTAGCGCTACGTTAGAGCAGGTGATTGAGGCAGCAAAAGCGGCGCAAATGCATGATTTTATTACGGCTTTGCCCGACGGCTACGAAACGATCGTGGGTGAACGCGGCGTCGGGCTATCGGGCGGACAAAAACAGCGAATTGCGATCGCCCGCACCCTGTTAACTGATTACAGCATTCTAATTTTGGATGACAGCACCTCTGCTGTTGATGCACAGACTGCATCCCAAATTCAGGCAGCTCTAGATGACCTCATGCAGCAAAAAGCTTGCACCACATTTGTCGTAGCCCAACGCATCAGCACCGTACAAAATGCGGATCGAATTTTCCTAGTAGACAAAGGGCGGCTAGTTGCCCAAGGAACTCATGAAGAACTGATGCGATCGAGTCCACTCTATGGGGTGATTCTAGAATCGCAGGTGAAGCAATCTAAATAGCACACTGACACTGGCTGGGATCCCTTGGGCAATGTTGGCAATCTGACCTTTGCCAAACAGAATTTTGACCGTGCTCTGGAAAACAAAGTTGTTTGTAGATACCTTCAAGTGTCTTTACTTCGGTGTCGTTGAAGTAAAGAAGTTCTTTATAGAAATTCTCAACAGGAATCACTGTAGACAAAATCTTGCAGAAATCCCAAAATCTGAGGGAATGAAACGCGATCGCCCTACCATCACCCGTTCAAAATTATGATTCTAGAAGTTGCAATCCTTAATGTAAAGTCCGGTCTATCTACAAACTTTGAATCTGCTTTCAAAACCGCTTCAGCCCTCATTGCCGCGATACCAGGATATCGTTCCCACGAGCTTCAACGGTGCCTAGAAACACCTAATCGCTACATTCTGCTGGTGCGCTGGCAAACGCTAGAAGACCACACGATCGGTTTTCGGCAGTCTTTCGAGTATCAAGAGTGGCGATCGCTGCTCCATCACTTTTACGATCCTTTTCCAACGGTAGAACATTACGAAATCGCCTTTGGATAGCTGCCACTAGCGAACCATCTGCCAAAGTCTGTCAAAAAGGTTGCGAATTTCCTGCAAAAGCTGAGTGGGTGCAATTCCAAACGCAAGTTGGAGGACTAAAACAATGACTGCTACAGCGATCGCCGTCCCAATGGCTGCTTTGAATACTCTGACGAGAAAGGCAAAAACCAGGAACGATACAACCAAAGCAGCAATGAATAAAATAAGATTCATAGCTCAGTTCAACTTTTGTAATACCCTGTACAGTTTTTAAGATAAGCTGAATCATGCTGTTTGTGTCGCTCCAGGGTTGCTCTACGCTCAGATTATTGAAATCTTGGGCACTGGTACTCATGTAATGATTTTTTGTGGGGTGGGCTTTGCCCACCCCACAAAAAATCATTACATTTTGAGGACTACCAAATCTTGAATCACTGAGGCTATATGGAAAATCGCCACAGATAGGTCATTAGGAGAATTGCGCTCATGTTTACCCGTCGTCGGAAAAGCTGGAAACAAAGCACCTGGAAGCAAAATGGCTGGAACCAAAGCACCTGGAAGCGAAAGAATAAGAGGCATTCTTGGGTTCCCCTAGTATTGCTGCTGCTGGGTTTACCCATCGGTCTAGAGCTGCTGGCACGCTTGGTCGTCACGCTGACGGGAGCTAGCCAACAGTTTGAGGTGACTCAATCTGAGCAGGATCGTAAAGTAGAGTCCTATCGTCTGAAGTTTCTTAGCCCAGCAGGGCAGCCCTACAGCAAATTACCTGGTTCTGGTGAGCTGTCGGCAGTTCGCAATTCCCTGATGGGCTATCAGTTGGCTCCTCAACAAAAGAGCCAGTTTTGGGCCATTAATCCTCAAGGATTTCGAGACACAGATGCCGTCACGCCAGAGAAGCCGCCTGGAGAAATGCGGATTTTTGTCCTCGGTGGCTCCATGGCATTTGGGCAATTGAGCAGCAGCAATCAGACGACTTTTGCCCATCAGCTAGAGGAATTGTTGAACAATCAGGTGGCAAGGCAGCGCTCTAGCCCAAGTCGGTTTCAGCCTGCGGTGTTGCCCTACCTGGCGGAAGATGTGGATAAAGCTCTGACCTTGCCGCCTCGAATTGTTGATCGTCAGTATCGGGTCATCAATGCAGCCGTACCGGGATATACGTCTGGTAACGAGTTAGCGATGCTGATTCAGCAGGTTGCCAACTATAATCCCGATCTGGTGATTTTGCTTGACAGCTATGGCGATTTGGTCTTGCCCAGTTCTCAAAGCGGAGCGGATATTCCGGGAATAGATCAGGTTTTGCAGGGCGAAGTGCAAGAGGCTCAAGGACTAGAAGCCGTGAAAGGTGAGATTACTCATTGGTTTGAGCAACTCTATCTAGTACGCGGTTTTCGTCAATATCTGCTGCGATCGCCCCAGCCCCAACCCGCTTCTACGGCGACCCTTAATCTACCGATCGCCAACGTTACTCTAGACCAAGCTTTAGCGATCGATCCGGCTGAACTCGATCGCCGGGTCGATCGCTACCAGAATCACCTGCTGCAAATGGTACGCTGGAGTTCTGCAACCAAAAAGCGTCTGCTTATCGGTATTCAGCCTGAAATCTCCGATCGTCAAAGCCTGACTCCTGAAGAGACTGTCATCTTATCTCAGCTCGGCACAGCCTACAGCGAAAAAATTAAGGCAGGCTACGCTGAGCTGACGGCGGCGGCAGACAAAGTAGCCAACACTTCCCCTAACGTGAAACTGCTGGATCTACATGATTTGTATGCTAAAACACCTGAACAGGCTTTTCAGAGTCCGACTAGCCTAACGGATGCGGCTAATCAGCAGCTAGCAGAGCAGTTTTATCAAGCGATCGCCCCCACGTTAGCGATTCAGCCTAAGCCTTTTGGCTCGTAGCGATTTTAGATTTTGCCGTGATATGGCAAAATCTAAGGCGGTTAGGACGGGGACATTTAGGGTGGGGCGCTAAGCGCCCCACCCTAAATGTCCTCAGCAAACTGGCGGCAGCCATTTCTAGAGCGTGAATAGGTTGATAGATGACTCAAGATTAGCCTGTACACCCAACAGCACAGCTAGAGTCTGCTGCTGAAAATTAATATGGGTATTGCTTCCATCTTGAACGATAGAAAGCTGGGCAGGACGCAATCCGTCCGATAGCTGGATGCGATCGATGCCAAGCTGGAAGTCTGCAATCATCTTTGTGCCTGAGTTAGGGGATAGGAAGAAGCGATCGCTTCCTGCCCCTCCGCTTAGCGTATCTGCTCCCATGTTGCCAACCAGAAAATCATTACCCTCGCCTCCTAAAAGCAAGTCATCGCCATCGCCGCCCCTGAGCGTATCGTTGCCGCTGAGTCCAACGAGAATATCATTGCCGCCCTGACCGTTGATTACGTCGTCCGAATTGTCAAATCCCTCTGTGGTATTGTCTAAGTCATTCAAAAAAGTGACAGTATTCGATCGATAGACAACGGTAGGATTATCGTCAGCATTGAAGATGTCAAAGCTATCGCTGATTGTGGTTTGACCGTCAAATAAAATATTGCCGATCGTGGTCGAGGCTTGAGTTTCCGTGGTGAGGTTATCTAAGTTATCCAGCACCAGGTTTTTGAGAACAACCTGTAGGGACAATATGCCTTCAAACGTGATTTGCAAATCGCTGCCGCTTTGAGTCAAGAGCAGGTTTTGGGCAGTCAATCCAGCACCCGTAAACTTCAGCGTGTCTACTTCCTTAATGACGTCCTCAGACGGATTGACTCCTCGACCTACACCGCCAAAGTTGCGGATAGATTGCTGGTCTTCAGCAGCTTGAATGACGATGATTTGTTTGCCTTCATAGGGATTCTGCAACGGATTGGGCGTTGTATCGCTGTTATCCCCACTGTTGCCATTGCCATTGCCATTGCCATTGCCGTTGCCGTTGCCGCCGCCATTTCCCTCACTATTGCCGCCGTCAGCAGCATCATTGCCCTCAACAGAGATAATATCTTCCGTTGGTTCTTGTGGAAAATCTGAACCGGAGATTTGTGATGGAGGGGGAACAATTAAAACTGGATTTTTGGATGGCGAGGGCTGGGGCAAATGAGTCGGGGAGGGAACAATTTTATCATTATCTGAAGAGTCGATCGGGGAATCAGATTCTGGCGGTTCAGATACCGTATTGTTAAAATTATCTAGATCTTCAAAGGGAAGAGTAAGGATGTCAAGTTTATTTAACTCTGGATTTCTGCCTATGCTGGGCTGTATCTCTGCATCTGCAACCTCTAGATCGGAATTTTGCAAATCCAAGACTACGAACAGGACAATCCGATTAAGCACAGAGCGATCGCCTCTTGCCAATTCTACTTCTGCTACAAGATCTGCATAAGTTTCAAGACTTGCCCGCTCTGGTATATTCTGAATTGCAGTGAGCTGACTCACCAATGGATATAAAAATTGCGGCGTTAAATCAACACCAGCGATCGCTTGAGAAGCCTCTAAATCATCCTTGAGACTCTGCAATACCTGTAGGTCGCCTGATAGGATGTCCTCAAAATGGGTCTGGATAAAATGTTCTAAAAACTCAAACAGATTGAGATCAGGCGCAAAGCTAAGCTGCCTGCTAGTTTTGCTCAGTTCATCGATAGAGCGAAGCAATGGAGACATTAGAGCAGTTAGGAGAAGCGCGATTTGCGCCAGCCTTATGTGTAGTTCTTCCTGAGAGTGGCGATCGCTCAGGATATCTCCTAGAATCAGCGAATGCTCTGTCTCGGCTGGGAGGCGATCGAAGGGGTCTTTTGAAGGCTCTAGTTGCTGTAAGTTTTGCTCCAGGCAAAATTCTCTGAGATCTCTTTCAAGCCAGAGATAGGGGCAGTCTTCGTGACCGTGGTGCAAACGGGCTAGCCTTTGGTATTCGGGTGGATCGTGAACAATCAGCCTGTAACCATGTTCGATCGCAAATCCCAACTCAGCAAGTCGCATCGCCTCATCGCTAACGAGGCTTCCGCTTTCCGCGAATTGATAGTTTTGAGGAATCTGAAATCCCTGGCTTTTAAGGAGAGACAATTCTCTCCGGAACTTCTCTCGATTAGTAAAAGTTCGTGCCTGAAGGTAGGCATTATCCAAAGTGGTCTTTAGAATAATCCCAGTCACATTAGGATTATCGGCAATGAGCTGTAGAACTTGCCGCGATCGATTTCTTGCCCCTCCAAGAATAATAGAAGAGCCGCTCTCAATATGAAGATGACCTAGTAAACCGTAACTGATAACAACAGAAACAGGAACGGAGGGGTAGATGCTTGCCACGATTGGGTACAGGTTTTATCCTCAACCGATAAGGAGACTTGTGAACTGACTCCAGCCCTGCCTAATTATTTTTTACAGATTACACCCACGACTCAGTATCCCGTATCGCCAACGGTCTAGTACTGACCACTAGAACAACCCAAAATCTGATCTGTTAGCAGTTGTAACTTTTGTAGTATACATGACTACAAGCCAAACAGCCATGCTTTACCTAAATATACACTGAGTCAGAAATATCCCGGGATACATCAATTCCCTGATAATCAGCAGATTTTGCCGCTTTTACAGTCTCAACGGACTTTATTTCCTTACCTTGAGTCTGTTGGACAACTGCATTATCTTTTGTGAGGGATTGGAAGAAAGTCAAAACGGCGATTAAAAAGTCTGACATTTGCTCAGGCTCCTCGACATTCAAAGCCGGATGGAGGTCTTCGACATCGAGCCAGAGTTTTTCTAAGCTCTGAATGAGCTGCATCGTAGAGTCAAAATCCCTGTTCTTCAAATAGGGACTCACAACCTGAATAAGTTCTGCAAACTTAGTGGATTCTTCTACCAAGGGTTGCAGAGAGAGGGTACGGTCTGTTCTAGCGCCAAGCGATTGCTTCGTCTTGTTATTTAGCTCTTCTCTTGCCGCTTCGCTCAAGACAGCCTCTGTCCAGGCATTAACACTCTGATCTTTTAACGAAGCAGCTAGATAGATCTCTCGATGAATTTCTGGAGTTGTCCGAAACAGATACTTTCCTGGAAAAGGCTTAGCGGGTTCTTTTCCCAACTTGCTGCAAAACTCAAGATAGGCATCAATTGATTTACGAAATTCCTGCTCAACGGCCTTAAAGGTTTCTCCTTCAAAAGGAATTTCGTCTGCAATATCAAGAACCTTACCAAGTAGCTTCCCGGTTTCTTGATTGACATCAACCTTTGCTTTGTATCCTCTATATTGCAGCATAATTCTTAGTTACTGAATGGCTCAATTCCAATAGAGATCAAGAAGTTCCGAATACTCTCGACCATGTACTGGCTTATATAAAATTCATCCACTGAACGGGGTAAAATAACTACCCGATGGGTACTTCCTTGCATCGCTGAAAAGCAAATTCTCTCATTAGTCACTAGAGTCATTGCTCTAGGACATACTGTGAAAGTGTTCATCAAGCTCAGCACATCAGTCCAGGGAATTTCTGGCGGGTTCGAGTAACAAAAAATAGCGCGCAAAATCTCTTGGTGTTCATGATTAAATTCGGGGTAGACGCACATTGATGCTCTGAATGCTGAAGTTTAGCCGGATCGACTCCGCTAGGCTGGCTTTTCTAATCTGAAAATGACCTAGGGCAGGACTAACAGTGCTCACTAATTAAAGCTCTGTTAAATACCCCGCTCCGCGCTAAATAGAAGCATTTAGCCCGATCGCCATGCCTGACCAGAAGCCGACCCACAAAAGACCCTCACATCGTAACTCGATATGCCATCGCCGCATCAAAACATAGCATTAAGAGGAAAAGCTTTTCAAAAAGCGTTTTACCCTGAATGCGATCGCGTTTGACGACTGCTGGCGCGTGGCTGTCGATTTAGGATGTGCCTAAACTTTCAGCAATTCTGCCACGATATCAACTAAAGATATCAATGTCAACTGTAGTTCATCTAAAGTTCACAGAAATTTCATACCTTCGCATTTTTCAACTGAGATAGCTCTTCATCCTCATTAAAGATTAGCGGATTTTACAGATCTCTCTTCACGCTTACCTCATCCACACCATCTAGTATCACTTATAGATATATCTTTAGGCTACTTGCAGAATAATCCTTAAGCTATTAATATCTTATTATGATATCAAACAGCGATCGCCAGTGAGGAGAGTAGGTTGCCTTTCGGTGAATTCGCTAAGCCATCTATATTCACTTATCTCTACAAGGTAGATCATGTTCATGCCATCCAAATTTCCAGTCACGGTACAAATGTTTCCGATCCCGGCTCTTGGCAAAGTAGACCAAGCCATTACGGTCGCCAACGACAAAGTTAGAGTCAAATTTCAAGGATCTCTCTGGGGTGCTGAGATTTGGCAACCATCCAGCCGAGCTTCTGCTTCCAGGTCATTGCTCCCCAGTGAGCAGGTTTGGGTGATCGGTCGAGTGGGGTTGACGCTTTTGGTGCAACCCTATGGAAGCGTGCCGCCCAGTTAGGGGATACGTTCCTGACCTCATCTTGAAATGCCTCACCTGAAACCATTTCACGTTGTGATACCAACGTCTAGACAGCACTTGTTAAAGCCGGGAGTTCCTGATATGACTCTATCTCAAGCTAAATGCACTCCGTCCTCTCATGGCAGTCGATCGCCTCATCCCAGTCCAGAAGCGAACTCAGAAGCCGAGCTTTATGTTCCTGATTTTACGCAGTTCCCCGCTGCTTTCCCTCCGCCTGATCGGCATCGTGTTCGCAGAATCACGTTGGCTGTGCTGCTAACCCTGGGCGTTCTGATGTTTTTAACTGCAATAATTATTCATTCAACTCTAGTCACCCAGGCAGACGTAGCGCAGCAGAAAAGAGCCGATCAGCAAGAGATGCTTAGCCGCATTAACTCTTTGGAAAAAGCGGGGGGCGAGGAGAATTATAGGGACTGTATCACCCATGCCAAAACACTGCTTTTGACCGCCAATCTGTCGAGTCTAGTTCATATGCAGACAGAAGCGGTGCTTAAAAAATGCCAGACTCAGATCAAGGCTCAGATAGAGATTAAGGACACTGAACTCCTGGAAAGAGCGAACCAAGCAGCAGCTAAAGACCAGTTGAAAAATGCGATCGCCTTGGCGAGTCAAGTAGAAGGAAAGCATCGGCTTGCCGCACAGGAGTTGATTAGCCAATGGTCGGGGCAAATTCTGACCCTCGCGGAAGATGCCTATGAAGGAGGAAACTTAGACAATGCGGTAAAGATGGCAAGGGCGATCGCTCCCGACAATCTTTTGTACGAGACTAGCCAAACAAAAATTAAGCTCTGGAATCAAGACTGGGCTATGGATGCTGCTAAATGGAAAATGGCAGATACAGCGATGAAAAATAACCAGATCGAAACCGCGCGTAGCCATATCAAGCACCTAATGGCTAGTCATAATCCCTACTGGCAACGGGTTGCATATCAGCTTCAGGCAAATGTTGATCAGCTTCAAATCCATCGTGAATCCAGCTTGAGGACAAGCGTTTTAACCTGGATGATTATTATTATCGGCGGTTGGGGCTGGCTGAGCTGTTTTCGAGGACACAGGGCATAGGAGAATTTGCAGACACAGAATTCCCAATAGCAGAATTTGCGCTAGAGACGTTGTTTCTAGCGCAAATTCTGCTATTGGGAAAGAATGCCTAAAGCTTTAGTATTCAGAAATTTTAGTACAAACCTAACCAAGACAATAGCCCCTGACCCGTAGCATATTCGATCGCCAGAGTAGCAACAAAGCCAATCATAGCCGCACGACCATTCAGGCGCTCAGCATAGGAACTGAAGCCAAACTTGGGTTCTTCTAACTTGGGAGTAACGGAAGGAGATTTGGTGGTCATGGCATCAGGTTACAAAACTTTACTCTATGCTAACGCATGGAAAGGTCAACTCCTAAATAAAGTTCTGCTGATATGTAGCGCTACGCGCTCAGATCTAATGAGTTATTTTTTGAGAGCTGCGCTCCGCGCAGCTCTCAAAAAATAACTCGTCCTAACTCAATTACGTAATGCTACGGCAACCACTAAAGCGGTTAGGACGTGGACATTTTGGGTGGGGCGCTAAGCGCCCCACCCAAAATGTCCGAAGTAAACTGGCGACAGCTATAAAGAGTAGACAGAAGCTCAGACTACGCTGAATCTTGGATCATTTTTGAGGGTGGTAGGTTGAAACTCCATCGCCCATTGAATTAATTCTGCTGAGATTTGCGTTTCAGATTGACAGAGTAGGGCAGTGTAGCAGACTTTTTGCTTGACGACGATCGCCCGGTAGTCCTTAGCATGAACGATGACATGGCGAAATCCCTCTAACTTGATGGAGGAAGTGAGCAGCGACTGTAGACCCAACGCCTGAAAAATAGTCTGTACCCAGCTCACATCACTGCTCTCAGTTGAGGTGAGATATTCTTTAGGCAAACCGCTGATATCAAAAATTGCTGCACCAATAATGAGTTTGGAGTAAGACACGTCGGCTCACGGCGAATGGGACTGAATCAGAGAATTTTGACAGATGAAAGGTGAAAGATCAGCAGCGATCGCATTGGGATCAGGATATTTCAGCTATTTAACTTTTGCAAGAGATAATACGCCTCCAGTCAATACAACCTGATAAAGTAAGTTTAAAAATCCGTTGGGTAAATGACGACCGTAGGATTTCGGGCGTTTCTGATTTTATGCGTGAATTTTTTTGAAAGGGGCGTAAAGCGCCCTTTTCAAAAAAATTCATAGCCAGATCAAGCCATGCCAAATTTCGCTCTTATTCGATTGAGCGTTGACTAAATATTCCTACAGCAGGGCGGAATGCTGGAGAAGTGGAGGGTTTTAGTCATTTTGTCTATTTTAATTAACTTGCTTAGAGCGCTGATGAGGACGATCGATCGAGTATTCACTCAACTATTAAAAAGTTCATCGCTATACCATTCTGTAAAAGTCTGGAGAAGCCGCTATTTTTTAGTGGTTCTCATCACGTTTCTGCTGATTATTAGCCTTTTCAGCGTTTGGGTCAAAGCTCAATCATTGCAGTCTTCAGTTTTGCAGCCTTTAGTCAATTCGATCATTTTAGAAAATCAGCAAGAAGGCAGTGAAAAGTGGTCGCTTACTGACCCGGCAAGACATCGAGAAATTGAGGGATATGCTTCTTTAACTAGCGTTGATCAGGGGGGCAAAATCAAGCTATTTGTCAATACAGTATCACCGAGTTACGCGATCGAAGTTTTTCGGATGGGCTGGTATGGCGGCAGGGGCGGACGAAAAATGATGGAGGCGATCGATCGTCCTGGTACCCGCCAGTTTATTCCAACTATTCCATTAAGTAATGATTTGGGCAATCTAGGCGACTGGACGGGTCTATTTAACCTGAATAATCCTATGGAATGCGACTGGCAAGATCCCTATGTTTTGCAGATTCCAGACGACTGGACAAGCGGCTTTTATCTAGCAAAGCTGACGGCAAACAGCGGCAAGCAAAGCTACATCATTTTTGTGGTGAAGGAACATCGCCCTTCAGATTTTTTGTTTCAATCTAGCGTCACGACCTATCAGGCTTACAACAACTGGGGCAGCAAGTCACTTTATGAGTGGAATAGCCGAGGACGACAGGTTTCCAAAGTCTCTTTCAATCGCCCTTACGCTATTAGCCCCAACCCAGATGCTGCCTATGGCGTGGGGGCTGGCGAGTTTTTGACTAATATTCAGCCGCCTAGCCACACATTTAGCGCAGGCTGGGAATATAACATGGTGCGATGGCTAGAAAAGGAAGGTTACGATGTCACCTATGTTACTGATATTGATACTCATGCTGACTCAGAGCTACTTTTTTCCCATCGCGTCTTTCTCACAGTTGGGCATGATGAGTATTGGTCTTGGTCAATGCGTCAGAACGTCGAGGCAGCGAGAGATAGGGGTACAAGCTTAGGATTTTTTTCGGCAAACACCTGCTACTGGCAAATCCGTTTTGAAAATAGCAAAGTGAATGGGGAAATCAACCGGACAATTGTTGCTTACAAAGAGCGATCGGTTCGCGATCCTTTTATGCAGGACACGATAACAGATAACGATCGCCAAGTGACGACCCGCTGGCGGCAATCCCCGGTGAGCTTACCTGAAGCGGCTCTCATGGGGGTTATGTATCAAACCGATCCAGTGCTAGCAGATCTGAATTTCGCACCGACTTCGCCTGACTGGGTGCTGGCAAACACGGGCTTAAAACCGGGCGATACGTTGCCAGGGCTTTTGGGCTATGAGGTCGATCGCATGACGGCTGCCAGTCCGGATGGAACCGTAGCGATCGCCCATTCTCCCTACATCTATCGCGGAAAAACACGCTATGCCGATACGACGGTGTACGAGGCAAAAAGCGGAGCGATCGTCTTTGCCACTGGATCAATTCAATGGAGCTGGGGGCTAGATGACTATAATGTGCCGCAGCTTCGCCCCTCTTATCGCAATGAAGCAACGCAGCAGGTCACGCGCAACATTCTGGCACGGCTGGCTAAACGGGAAGTCAAGTGAGCCTAGAGATCGGCGGGTGTATCGGGCGCAACTTCAATCCCACCTTCTTGCAATACTGTCTGCTGAGCGGTGATCAAATCACTCAGCTCGGTAATATGAATGCCCATGCGATCGCCCGCTTCTTGAAGCGCCTGGTAAAATCTAGCCGTGTCTTTATCGTAGCCACAGAGTTCTGCCGTTACGTCAACACCCTGCTTGGCGTTTGCCTTGGCGCAATCAATTAGGTCTAAACCTTGGAGCGGTTGAGGGGCAGACATCAGGTTAACCTCTTCTAGGAATTACTTTTCTAGGCTAGAGGTTATGAATTTCTACAGCATCCGTCTGAGGAATAGCTTTTAGCGGGTCAGCTGAGTCTAGTTAGCCAAGCTTAGTTAGCCAAGCTCAGTTAACCAATACTTGTAGGCAGCATATGCCATAGTGACAACCCCAGCAACGATCGCCTGTTCATTGACCTGAAATTGAGGGTGATGCAGCGGATAGTTGGGCTGATTGGTAAAGCCTACGCCTAGGCGGAACATGGTGCCTGGGGCATGATCCAGGTACAGCGAAAAATCTTCGCTTCCGAGAGAAGGTTCCAGCAGAATCTGGACGCGATCGCCACCCCAAGCCTCTTGCGCCGCTGTTTCCATAATTTGCGTTAAAGCCAGGTCATTTTGTACTGAAGGCACGCCCCGGCGATAGTTTAGCTCGTACTTTGCGCTGTAGGTTTGGCAAACTTGCGCCACAATATTTTCAATCCAGTCGGGTAGGAGGGCACTGGTTTCGGGATGGAGCGATCGCACGGTGCCCAGCATTCGCACCCGATCGGCAATCACATTGGGGGCGCGTCCACCCTGAATTTGTCCGATCGTTAGCACCACCGGGCGCAGCGGATTTTGGGTACGGCTGATAGCTTGCTGGAGGGTGGTAACTACCTGGGAAGCGATCCAGATGGCATCGATCGCCTCATGGGGACGTGCGCCATGCCCGGATTCTCCGAGGATAATCAGCTCCAGATCGTCGGCAGCGGCGGTCAGCGCTCCATAGCGAATGCCGATCGAGCCGCCAGGAATCGTAGGAAAAACATGGGCGGCAAAGATGGCGTTCACGTCTTTCATCACGCCATCTTTGATCATCCAGCCTGCGCCCTGTGCTGTTTCCTCAGCAGGCTGAAACAAGAAGCGAATATTGCCGGGTAAGGGTTCGCCGAGCTGCGACAAAACCATCGCCGTGCCCAGCGCCACGGTCGTGTGAACATCGTGACCACAGGCATGCATAATTCCAGGTTGGTGCGAGGCAAATTCTAGTCCCGTGCGTTCCTGAATCGGCAGTCCATCCATGTCGGCACGAATGGCAAGTCGCCGCTGATCTTTGCCTGCCCCCTCAAGTTCTCCCACTACGCCTGTTTTGCCCACTAGCTCTTGCACATGCAGCCCACAGGAAGACATCACACCTGCGACATAGGCAGCAGTCTGATATTCTTGACCGCTTAACTCTGGGTGGCTATGAATGTGACGACGAATTTCAATCAGGCGCGGCGAGAGCTTGACGGCGATATCTTTGATGCGGCTGAGCATGAGGGGCGATCGGATGAAGGGTTGTTAACCCATGATAAAAGGGCTGCTAAGTCCCTAGCCTTCATTTTGGCTCTACTAAGCTAGCAAAACAGGTTGCTAACAGCGCTTGATTGAGGCGATAGTAACGGGTTTGCCCATCTTTGCGCGTATAGACCAGACCCGATTCCGCCAAAATTTTGGAATGGTGGCAGAGCAAAGCCAGACTAATTTCGGTCTGATTGGCAATTTCCGAACTGCTGAGTTCGCCCTGGAGGGACAAAAGCTCGACAATGCCTAGCCGGGTTGGGTCAGCAAGGGAGGCAAAGATTTTTGCCCGCTGCTCGGTATCGCTTTTATCGATCGCATCTACAAAAGCTGATTTAATCTCGTGACCAGACATAAAAGTTTCTAAATAAAGAATTAAAGATTTGAACTGTACTCCCATTCTAGGGGCGTTCTCGGTTGAAATTGCCAAATACTGAAATAGTTAAATAACTACTTGACTTTTATAGTAAATCGGTCTAGGATGAAGTTCAAATGGTTGTTTAACTATTTCACTGCGTCAACAACCTCTAGGCAAACAACTTCTAGAACTTTAGAGGTGCTTTTATGAACTCTACATCTATGGACTCGACATCGGTTATCACCCTTACAGAGGCTAACTTCCAGCCTGAGGTATTGTCTAGTTTGCAGCCCGTTTTGGTTGATTTTTGGGCACCTTGGTGTGGGCCTTGTCGCCTGATTGCTCCCATTGTTGAGTCTTTGGCGGCGGACTTTGCAGGACAGGTGAAAATTGCCAAGCTGAATATCGATCAATTCGATCGCCTTGCTACTCAGTATCAGGTTCAGGCAATTCCGACCTTGCTGATCTTCAAAGACGGTCAAGTTGTGGATGAAATTGTCGGGGTTGTGCCTAAAGCGGAGCTGGCTAAAAAATTAAGTTCTGTCCTAGCGTATCAGCCCGCTTCTCAAGCAGCCTAGTTTTTAAGTAACTTGCGCGATGTGCGACTTGGTCTGAAAGCCTTGTAGGATGGGCATCTTGCCCGTCCGAATCTAGGCAGGCAAGATACCTGCCCCATGTAGATCAAGAGCTTTAGAAAAAGAGTCGCACATCGCGTTAACTTAGCTTTTCAGACAAACGATTTTCAGACAAACGATCGCCCTAATCCATTACCCCATCTAAATTTTTATGACTTCAGATCTCTTCTCTCCTGTCAAGCTCGGTCGCTACGAGTTGTCCAACCGGATTGTGATGGCTCCTCTCACCCGCAATCGGGCAGGCGATGGCAATGTACCGAGAGAACTCAACGCCGAGTATTATGCGCAGCGTGCCTCTGCTGGGCTAATTGTGGCTGAAGCGACGCAAATTTCTCCCCAAGGGTTGGGCTATCCGCTGACGCCAGGAATTCACTCTGCGGAACAAATTGCAGGCTGGAAGCTGGTGACGGCTGCTGTTCATGCGAAGGGCGGTCGCATCTTCCTCCAGCTCTGGCATGTGGGGCGGATTTCTCATCCGTCTTTGCAGCCTAATGGTGAACTGCCCGTTGCGCCCAGCGCGATCGCCCCTCAAGGCATGGCAAGCACTTTTACAGGCGAGCAGCCGTTTGTCACGCCCCGCGCTTTGGAGCTTGATGAGATTCCTGGCATTATTGAGGATTACCGTCAGGCTGCTGAGAACGCTTTGGCGGCGGGATTTGATGGCATAGAAGTCCATGGGGCAAACGGCTATTTGCTGGATCAGTTCTTGCAGGATGGTTCTAATCACCGGACGGATGCCTACGGCGGCTCGATCGAGAATCGCGCTCGGCTGCTGCTGGAAGTGATGGAGGCGGTGGTTGGTGTGTGGGGAAGCGATCGCGTCGGCGTGCGGCTTTCGCCTGGCGGTACGTTTAATGACATGGCAGATTCCAATCCGACGGCACTGTTTAGCTATGTAATCGAAGCGCTGAATCGCTTTGATCTCGCCTACCTCCACTTGGTTGAGCCTCGCTGGGTGAGCGATACGCCAGAGACAGATCTGGCTGCTTTGACAACTAGCGCTTTTCGCCCCATCTACAGCGGCACATTGATCGCGGCAGGTGGATTCGATCGCGATCAAGGCAATGCGGTGATCGCGGAAGGCAAGGCAGATCTAGTTGCCTACGGGCGGCTGTATATCTCGAATCCTGATCTGCCGGAACGCTTTGCGTCGAATGCCTCGCTAAATCCCTACGATCGCTCTAGTTTCTATGGGGGCGATGAGCGGGGATATACCGATTACCCAACGCTTGCCTTGCAAACTGCCTAACGTTAGGGTGAGAAGGTAGAACCTGAAAACTCTGTGATAGAACCTGCCGATCAAGCTGCTGCTCAAGCTGACTTACTCGTTGAGCCACCCGACCTATTTGCCCATATTCCTGTGCTTAGCCGTGAGCTGCTCGCGGGGCTAGCGGTGCAGCCTGGTGGACATTATTTGGATGCGACGGTGGGTGGCGGCGGACATAGCAGCTTGATTTTGGCGGCTTTTCCGGATGTGAAGCTGACGGCGATCGACCAAGATGAGCAGGCGATCGCGGCTTCTGCGCTGAAGCTGGCGGAGTTTGGCGATCGCGTTCGTTTTTTTCATACCAACTTTGCTGAGTTTGATCCGGGTGATCAGCTGTTTGATGGCATCATTGCAGATCTGGGGGTGAGTTCGGCTCAGTTTGATTGGGGCGATCGTGGCTTTAGCTTTCGCCATGCGGCTCCTCTGGATATGCGGATGAATCAGCAGCAGGATCTGACGGCTGAAGAGGTGATTAATACTTGGGATGAGGTGGAGCTGGCGCGGATTTTTTACACCTATGGCGAGGAGCGGCTTTCTCGTAAGATGGCTCGACGAATTGTGGAGAAGCGTCCGCTACACACGACGACGGAACTAGCAGAGCTGATTTTTTATTCGGTGCCCCATTCCTATCGGTATGGGCGGATTCATCCGGCGACGCGGGTGTTTCAGGCGCTACGAATTGTGGTGAATCGGGAGCTGGATGTGTTGGAGGCTTTTATTCAACGGGCACCACATTGGCTTCAATCAGAAGGGCGGGTTGGCATTATCAGCTTTCACAGCTTGGAGGATCGGATCGTGAAGCATAGATTCAGGGAGTCTGAAATGCTGCGGGTGCTGACGAAGAAGCCGGTTGTGCCAACGGAGGAGGAGATTAGGGATAATGGGCGATCGCGATCGGCGAAGCTGCGGATTGCAGAGCGTTGTGTGAAATAGCGTTTTTGTGGGCGCGCCTGCAAAATGTTTCTGCCCTAACATCTGTGGCTATGGCCATAACAGCTTTGAACAGCCAACAGCCTTGGGGGTCTCCCCCAAACCCCCGGCAGGGGACGGGCACGTCCCCCACACCCCCTCTGCATGAGAGAGTAGATAAGCGGCATGGGTCGCTTTGCATGGGTGGGGCGATCGGGCGTTAGTCAAATCGAAAATTCTAAGCCTCTAGATGAGAGCTGCTGCCCTAACTGCGTTGTGCTGAATCATCTGGGCGAGGTCTGTGTCTGTAACCCAGCGCCGTTCAGAACAGTAGGTCATGAGGTAGATGCCGTTTGCCATGCGTACGGTGCTGACGCGGACTCGAAAGTCGTCGGTGATGAACCAGCAGCGCTCTTGTCCTTGGCTGTTGTCGTAGTCGGTGTCGATCGTCAAGATGCCGTCTTTGCCAAACCAGTAGCGGCTGACGACGGGGATTTTTTCGACGTAGCCTTGGTTGCGAAGCAGTTTGCCCGATCGCCCTGTCTGATCATCGGGTACATCTACCAGCACGGCTGCTTTGTCTGGGTCGGGTGCTTGGTCGCTAGGATGGGGTTGCCACATGAAGCTGGCTCCGCCTCTGGCGCTAGTGGGGTCGATGTTTTGGGGTTCGCAAATTTGCTGAATCCGATCGTCATCTGCTGTCACCATGCCGACATAGAGTTTCGATTCTCCTGACTCGTCTGCCACAGTGTCAAAATGATGCACGGTGCGCTGAGTAAACCAAACTCCTTCGCTCTTTTGGAAGAATTCCATCATGGTCATGGGCTGGGCAATCGACATAATCTTCCCTCTGTTAGCAGGTCATGGAAACACCTCGCTGATGCCTGTGGGTTCACCTGTGGGTTTACGAAACAAGCAGGTAGCGCACGGTACAATATTCGCAAATAATATTTGCTCATAATACCGCGATCGCCCCTCATGCCCAGCCCCCTTAAACTCAATCAAGCCCTTCTAGGTCAGGAGTCTCAGAAAATACCCGAAGCAGTCTTGGCGATCCTTGAAGTGCAGGGTGCGCTTAGCCAAGCCAATCTCAGCCAGGTCGATCTGTATCAGTTCAACTTTGGCGGCGTCGATCTGCAAAAAGCTAATTTGCATCAGGCGATTTTGGTTCGAGCTAGGCTTAGTCAAGCGGATCTGAGTCACGGAGACTTGAGTGCTGCCGATTTGCGGGGAGCTGATCTAGGTAAGGCGCTGCTGACCTACGCCAATTTACAGGGAGCTTGCCTGTATCGGGCGAATCTTTGCGGAGCCGATTTTAGCAGCGCCGACTTAACGAATGCCAAGTTGCAGGGAGCTAGGTACGACAGCCAGACTCGCTTTCCAGAAGGATTTGCCTATAAATCCTGTGGGGCGATCGGGCCTTCTGCCAACTTAAACGGTGCCCCGCTGAATACGGCTAACCTGCGCTGTGCCGATTTGCAGGGCGCTAATCTCCTGGGGGCGTACCTGGGCGGAGCTGACCTGACAGGAGCCAATCTGTGGGGTGCGCGGCTTACCCATGCTGACCTGCGCCGTGCCTGGTTGACGGGGGCGTTTCTGCGTCAAGCGCGGCTCAATGGCGCTAACCTTGCCGGAGCAGACCTACGAGCTGCCGATCTAACGGAAGCTGAGTTTGAACAGTTTGAAAGCATTGCTGGAGCCGACTTTAGCCAGGTGCAGGGATTGAGTCCAGAGATGCGATCGCGTCTCCTCAGCCACCCTGAACAACAGCTCAATACGCCTCATCCTCTGACTTGCCAAACAACAAGAGAGAGCTTGCTAGAGAGCGAAGTCAGGAGCTAAGGCTCAGACTTGACAGATTCCCAATTCTTTTTGAGGAGCGCCATAAAGGTGGCAATGCCCTTGGAGAAATCTTGTGGGTCAGGTAAGGCATACTGCGGGAATTCTTCGTAGGGTCGCCATGGCTCTGAAGGATTGTGCCGTAGGTGCAGAATGCGATCGGAACCTTCTAGTTTCCAAAGCATTTGTCCGCTGGGGGAAGTCTCAGACATGGTTTCTCTCCTATCGTATAAATAACAATATCGAGTGTCTCTGAATTGACCTGCCTTAAATTCGTTTGCAGCAGGTTCCTGATTTTGGCAGTTTATGGGCTAGGTTCTGTAAAGAAAGTTACAGAATACTAGACAAATTTGTCTAGTTATGCACCTATACACCTGCGATCATAGAATTCCCAGCAGGAGCGTGCTACCCCCACAAGGGGTACTGTTCAAAGTTTTTGGGCAGAACTGTGCTCTACATAAAATTATTTCAAGGTAGAAAATTAAGAGCGTCATTAAATGGGCCAAACCTCAGGCTGCTAAGACTCAAAGCAGATTTTCCATAGCTGCCCCAACAACTCTGTGATCGGGGTCTTGCCTCAGCTCTATCAGCGCCTTTTTGGCTTCAGGCTGATCAAAATGCTTTAGGGCATAGGCAACCCGCACCCGCAGATATTCAGCGCCAGAGTTTTTTAAGTCAAGAAGCTGTGCTAAGGCAGCACTCTCTTGACGAGTGTTGACTAATGCCCCGATCGCATCAATAGATGCCTCCTGGACAGCAGCATCTTCTCCTGCTAAACCCAAACTGCAAACTTCTAGAACTTCTTCAGGACACTCTAGCTCCACAAGAGCCGCCAAAATACTGCGCCGCAGCAGCCAGTGTTCATCTCTAAAAAATGCCTCAACCAGATGAGAGGCAGAGACTCTGCCAAACAGAGAGAGGGAGTTAGCAGCTTCTGCCCGCACGTTGGGCGTGTTGTCGAACTTCATGATGTGCAGCAACGCAGCAAAAGAGTCTGAGGTTTTCTGTCGCCCTAATTCTCTAGCAATGAATGTTCGCACCAGAAATTCTGGATCTTGCATATGCTGAGTCAGGATAGGAACGGCAACCTCCGGAGCGTAATCTTTGAGGGCAGAGATTGCCTTCAGCCGATAGTGGAAATCTGAGTTTTGCAGGTCGGTTTCAATCTGGTTGAGATGCATGCAAGCAACCTATAGATAGTTTAAATAGTTCTCTCACTCTAAATCCGAAGATCCTCTCTGTATATGCAGCATATGCTGCCCCGTCCTAGTTCAAGCGGGAACTAGAAGTATGCTTTACAAAATATAGGCAAGGGCGGCTATCTCTATCAATTGACAGCTTAAAAATGAATCATGCTTCGTTACGATGAATCTATGCACAGGAGGTCAACGGTATGAATGGCAGCCTACGGGTCGGAAGTTTATTTGGCATCCCTTTTTATGTGAACCTATCCTGGTTTTTAATCTTGAGTCTAATCACTTGGGATTATGGCAACCAGCTTGGGCTTTCGTTCCCTACTTTGGGAGCATCTGCGTGGGTTTTGGGATTGGTTGCAGCTTTGCTTTTATTTACCTCGGTTTTGGCACATGAGCTAGGACATAGCTTTGTTGCAATTCGGCAGGGCATTCCTGTCAACTCTATTACGCTATTTCTGTTCGGCGGTTTAGCCAGTTTGGGGGAAGAGTCGAAAACGCCAGCCGGAGCTTTTTGGGTGGCGATCGCTGGCCCTCTAGTCAGCCTCTTGCTCTGGGGCAGTCTTACGGCTGCCAGCACTTTTTCTGGGATCACGGGCGCTGGAGCAGCGGTTCTTAGCTTGGTTGCTTCTATTAACTTGGCGTTAGCGCTGTTTAACTTACTTCCCGGTCTGCCTCTGGATGGTGGGAACGTGTTGAAGGCGATCGTCTGGAAGATTACAGGCAAGCCTTACAAAGGCGTTGCATTTGCCAGCAAGACAGGTCAGTTTTTGGGTTGGGTTGCCATTGGGTTGGGTGTCCTGTATATGCTGGGCATCAGCAATATAGGCAGCATTTGGACGCTGTTGGTGGGCTGGTTTCTGTTGCAGAACGCCGATCGCTATGCACAGGCAGCCAGCATTCAAGAGCAAATGAGTGGGCTGACGGCAGCGGATGCGATTATTCCTAACAGCCCCATTATTTCTCAGGAACTGCTCCTTCGAGAGTTTGCCAATAATTACATCATTGGCAGCGCAGCAGAGTGGCGGAAGTATTTGGTCACCAATCCGCAGGGACATCTGGTAGGCGAAATTCCTGTTGACGCTTTAAACGGCATTCCCACAAATGAATGGTGGAGTGTCAAAGTTAGTGAGCTAATGCAGCCTGCGCCTCAAATCGAAACGGTTGATTCAGACCAGCCTCTGCTGGAAGTTGTGACTCTTTTGGAAGAAAAGCAGCTTGCGGCTCTGGCAGTTTTGAAAGAAGGAGCGTTGATGGGCATGATTGAGAAAAGCTCAATTCTTCAGCTTTTGCAAAAGCGATCGGAAGCCAAACTAGCTAACGTCTAGATTGGCTAGGTCTAGCTAGACCTAAAAGTCCCTTTACTTCAGCGCTGCCCGGTGGGTGGCGCTGAAGTTTTTAGGCATTGCCAAATCTGGGCATGAATTTTTCTGACAGGGGGTGCAGAGCACCCCCTGTCAGAAAAATTCATACATAAAACCAGCAACGTCAGCTCTTTAAATCTCTTGCAAACAGTAGGCTTAATCTGGCGGCGTATGCTTAGAGAATACATAAATCCGTTGAGTTTCAAGCTGATGACAGGCATCGGAAGGCTTGAAACTATCGGGTGTTTTATCGAGACTAAAGATTTGGCGATCGAGCTGTACCTGCAAATTTGCTAACGGATCGCCTCCTGCCGAAACCAAAAACTCTAGCTGCTCTACCGATTGCCAGCCCGCCAACGCATCAAGAATTTGGGCGATCGCCTTAATATGAGGATGCGCTGGATCTTGGTACCAGTCTGCTGCGGCAACTCCAGGCTGATCCAGTCCTAAATGAAAAATCAGCGAGGCTTTGCTAAACAGCGCTGTTGCCAGAGGTCGAGCATCTTCTTGCAGCAGCAGATCGAAATCTTTTGCCAGATGCCGAATTTTTTCTAGCCGCTCGTAACGTTCGGCAATAGCTTCATTATTGGTGGAGCTAACAGGTGCTTCACCTTGCTCTAAATCAGCTTCCGGTCGCCACGCGATCGCCACCGTTACTAAGTAAGTACGCAGCAGCAAATGCCCCATCTTTTCGGCTTTGGTTGCCAGGTAATCCACATTGTATGAAGTAGCTTCGATCAGCAAGGGGACGCGATCGACCATTTCTAGGTCATAGCCCTTGAGTCCAGCAATCTTGCGGGGATTGTTAGTAATCAGGGAAAACTTTTGTACGCCTAAGTCATTGAGAATTTGCGCCCCCACACCATAGTTGCGCTGGTCAGCCGGGAATCCCAGCCGCTCGTTTGCTTCGACGGTATCCAGCCCCATATCTTGCAGCGAGTAGGCTTTTAGCTTGTTAATTAGCCCAATGCCGCGCCCCTCTTGCCGCAGATAGACGACCACGCCCTGTCCGGCATTCTCGATCATTTTCAGCGCCGCCTGAAGCTGCATTCGGCAGTCGCAGCGCAGCGACCCTAATGCATCTCCCGTCAGACATTCAGAATGCACCCGTACCATAATCGGCTGATCCTTGAAGCGATCGGGGTTGCCTTTGACGATCGCCAAATGTTCTGAGTGGTCGAGCAAATTGCGGTAGGCATACACCTGAAACTGACCAAATTCGCTGGGCATTTGGGCGATCGCCTCTCGCTGCACAAACCGCTCGTGCTGAAGCCGATAGCTGATCAGGTCGGCAATGCTGATTAGCTTCAAGCAGTGCTGCTTAGAATATTGAATTAATTCCGGCAGCCGCGCCATCGATCCGTCCGGGTTCTGAATTTCACAGATCACCCCAGCCGGATACAGACCCGCCATCCGCGCCAGATCAACCCCGGCTTCGGTATGTCCTGCCCGCTTCAAAACGCCGCCCTGCTTGGCGCGTAGCGGAAAAATATGTCCGGGGCGACGCAGATCGTTGGGCTTGCTGTTAGAGTTAATGGCAATCTGAATCGTGCGGGCGCGATCGTCAGCGGAGATGCCCGTGCCCACTCCCAGGTGATAGGCACCATCAATGCTGACCGTAAATGCCGTCTGCTCGTTGCTGTCTTCAAAGTTGTGGCTATTCACCATCAGCGGCAAATCTAGCTCATCCAGGCGATCGCCCGTCATAGCTAGACAAATCAGCCCCCGCGCCTCAACCGCCATAAAGTTGATCATGTCAGGAGTGGCGAACTGTGCCGCACAGATGACATCGCCTTCATTTTCGCGGTTTTCGTCATCCACCACTACGATCGATCGTCCTGCCTTCAGATCGGCTAGCGCTGCATCGATCGAATCAAATTGGAAGGGCAACTCTGAGGATTGAGAAGATATCGTGTCATCTGCGTGTTGAAGCGGTTCCACAAGAAAAGCCCAGGTAAAATGTCTAGCGAATCAGTTTAAAGAAAATCAGTTTAGAGGATGGAAGTGAAAATTGCGACCCGAACCGCCCCCTTTTCTTGCTTGCCGCAGGCGCTAGACCCCAATTCGGGAGAATTTAGCGTCTGTTTGTGCAAAGCACGTAGCCAGTTCTTGTTCAAAGTCCTCCAGAGTTAGGGTTGAGGGGCGAATGCAGCACATTTGATACTTTTCAGATCACCTCTTCGGTCAATTGGAGCTGGCGGAAGCCCAAGCGTCTGAGATGGAAGCGATCGGATCAGCCTTTTTTTGAAGTATCTTTTCTAGAATTTTGAAGTATCTTTTTTAGAAGTCTCTTCTCTCAAATCCTAGCGCTTCTTGATAATGACGACCCAGCCGATAGCGGAGAGAAACCGCAGAATAAGAAGCTTCAGACTAAAATGCAGTTTTCAGGTTGTTCTAGACTAGCTTTTGTATTTTTATAGGGCACACCTATAGACGGGATCAACAGGTTCCCTTATTGTATTTCTACTCAAATCTTTTGTATTTTCCACTAGACTTTTTGCAGTTCAAATTTTAAGCGTGGTACACCATCATGGGCGATTCAGGACTTGTGCCAGTAGGAATTGTGGGAGCTTCGGGCTACGGGGGCGTACAGTTGGTTCGTCTGCTGCAAGATCACCCCAATCTAGAGCTGGTGTATTTGGGCGGAGATAGTAGCGCTGGAAAACCGTATTCTGACCTCTACCCTCATCTGAGCCATAAGCCAGGACTGATGATTGAGGCGATCGATCTTGACCAAATTGCCGATCGCTGTCAGGCGGTTTTCCTATCCATGCCCAATGGTTTAGCTTGCGATATGGCTCCTAAGCTGCTGGCAAAGGGCTGCAAGGTATTGGATCTCTCTGCCGACTACCGCTTTACCGATTTGAACATTTACGAAGCCTGGTATGGCAAAGAACGCACCGATCGCGACATTGCTGAGACAGCGGTGTATGGCTTGCCGGAGCTATACCGCGATCGGATTGCCACAGCCCAGCTGATCGGCTGTGCCGGATGCCACTGCACCGCAAGTTTGCTGGCGTTGTCTCCCCTGCTGAAACAGGGCTTGATTATTCCAGAGAGCGCCATTATTGACTCTAAGACAGGCACTTCTGGCGGCGGACGCAAAGCTGCCGTCAATATGCTGCTGGCCGAAGCCGACCAGTCAGTGGGGGCTTACGGCGTGGCTCGTCACCGTCACACACCCGAAATTGAGCAGGTGTGCAGCGAATTGGCGGGACGTGAGGTGCTTGTCCAGTTCACACCCCATCTGATCCCTATGGTGCGCGGCATTCTCTCAACCGTTTACGCCACTCTCCGCGATCCCGGACTGGTGCGAGACGACTTGCTGACGATTTTCCAGGCATTTTATCGGGCTTCGCCTTGGGTGAAAATTTTGCCCAGCGGCGTGTATCCCCAAACCAAGTGGGTGACGGGTACTAACCTCTGTATGATTGGCATTGAGGTTGATCCCCGTACCGATCGCGTCATCGTCATGTCTGTCATTGACAACTTGATGAAGGGTCAGGCGAGTCAGGCAATTCAGTGTCTTAACATTATGATGGGCTGGGACGAAACCCTGGGTCTGCCGCAGCTAAGTTTTTATCCATAGATTCATGTTTGGAAAAGCTAGCTGACCGATCGCAGAGGCAGCTGCGCCACGTTATCCGATCGTCCCATCTGCTGAAGCTGATTCAAAAAAGCATAAACTGCGGGTGGGTGCTGAGCATCCGCCAACACCGCAACGCCAATCACTCGCTCTAGCGGATCGGGCAGAGTGCGGATTTGAATCCGGGGCGAAATCGGTTCGGCAGCTAGCCGCGACATGATGGTAAACCCTAAACCTTGTTCCACCATGCCTAAGATCGTCGAGTCTTCTCGCACTTCATAGGTGGGGCTAAGCGATCGCCGAAGTCGTGCATAGTAGTTATTAATAATCGCGCGGCAACAGTCGTTTTCGGTCGGCAAGATCAGCGGATAGGTTGCCAGATGATCCCAGGTAATTGGGTCATGGGCAATTGTCCAGTCGGGCGGCAGCAGCACTACATATTCGTCGCGGAGCAATTCCCAAGTCTCGAACTCAGGGGCAGTGGGCAGCAGGGTCAGACCCAGATCGATCTGTCCCGATCGCAGAGCAGCTTCAATTTGAACACAATGCTGAAAGTCGCGTAGAATGACCGCGATCGCTGGAAAGGCTTTTTGAAACTGCACCATGACTTTGGGCAGCAGATGGGTGGCAGCGCTGCGAAAGGCGGCAATGCGCACCTGTCCGCCCTGCAAGCTGCGAGTCGCTACCGCCTCTTTGCCCACATTGTCGATCGATCGCAAAATATCCTGGGCGTGAGTCACAATGCGTTCGCCTACAGGAGTTAAGGTTGCGCCATGTCGCCCTCTGGCAAACAGGACAACGCCTAGCTCTGTCTCTAAAGCCGCGATCGCGTGGCTGACCGCAGATTGGGACACATTCAGCAGCAGCGCCGCCTCGCTGAAGTTACCGCACTGCGCAGCAGCCGTCAGGGATCTAAGCTGGTGTAACTTGATGTTTTCGAGATTCATCGCTTCCCTCCGTAATGAGCTGACCCGATCGCCGCATCTCCCTTAGCGTATCCAAAAAGGCGTAGACTGCGGGTGGCTGGGCGGCGTTTGCCAGCGTCGCAACGCCAATAACTCGCTCTAGCGGCACGGGTAAAGGTCGCGTCTGTACGCCCGTCGGCAGCGGCTCTGCGGCAAGACGCGGCAGCATAGATATCCCCAACCCCTGCCGCACCATGCTGACGATCGTTGAGTCTTCTCGCACCTCATAGGCAGGCTTCAGGCTTTGCTCCAGACTGCCAAGATGCTGCTGAATTTGCGATCGGCAGGTGTCATCCTCCGGCGGCAAAATCAGCGGGTAGCGAGATATCTGTCCCCAAGTAGGCGCATCGGGCACTTTGTAGCGGGGCGGAAAAATCACAATATACTGATCCCGCAATAGCTCCCAGGATTCAAACTCTTCGCTGAGGGGGAGTAAGGTAATGCCGATGCCTACTCGCCCCTCGCGCAACTCCTGCTCAACCTGAGCACCGCCCGAAAACTCGTTGATGGTGAGGGCGATCGCCGGATAGCGCTGATGAAACTGGGCAATTACGCCGGGTAAAACATGGGTTGCTACGCTGCGAAAACAGGCTAATCTGACCTCTCCGCCTTCTAATCCCCTGACGATATTGGCTTCTTTGCCCATGCTTTTCAAGAGTTGCAGCATTTCTTGAGCGAGCTTGAGAATGCGCTCTCCTGCCGGGGTCAAGGTTGCGCCATGCCGTCCGCGCGAAAACAACGTGATGCCTAATTCCTCCTCTAGGGTGGCGATCGCATGACTAATTGCCGACTGAGATAAAGCCAAGCTCAGCGCCGCCTCACTAAAGTTGCCATACTCTGCGACCGCCACCAAAGCCCGCAACTGCGATAGTTTGATGCCTTCTAAGTTCATCGGTTTAGGGAGAAATGGGAGCTGAAGCGCAATCCAATTCACTAACATTGCCTTAGTTAATACCCTCATGATTGTGCCGCAGATAGCCGATTCACCCCAGCCTATTTGTATGAATTTTTTTCATAGAAGCGATGAACGTTACCTTTTGAAACTTATGGGTAAAGTTTCTATATTGAATAGGTGAACATTCAGTAAGCAGTTTTAGGTTCTAGTTTAGGTTTCAAAAACCAACCCCAAGCTTGAGTGAAATGATTATTTGAAATAAGAGTTTGTCTAGGCAATCACTTATTTCTAGTCATTAAGGCTCCCCTGATATTTAAGGGTGAAAAATGCTGAAGCATCTTAAATTTTAGGAGAAAAGACCATGAAGACCACATCGTATCTATCTAACAGCCCTTTCCAAACAGCTGGAAACTCTACATCCAATTCGGCTGGCGGCTCAGAGTCCGTAACATCAAAAATTGGAAATCTCATTGGCAACCTCTGGAACGCCATTACAGTTGTCAATGTTGACCCACAAATTCGTCAGGAATACGATCGCCAAGGCAATTTACAATGGCGCGTTTTCGACCCAATCACAGCCAAATCTCGATTCTTTGATTCTGAAGATGATGTGTGTGCTTGGTTGGAACAGCGTTACTATGCATAATTAGCACGATGTCTAGTTAAGGCATCGGAAAATGCAAGTTTAGAAAATCTATAAGCTGTTCTGAAGTTTGTTCAGACACAAAATTTCAATGCTCTTGTAGGGCATTGAAATTTTGCAGATCTATGCTAGTGGCTAACCTGACGGTGCTTATGTTGACGCAGATAGCCGATCAGTTGATCTAGAAGAAAGGGGGCAAAGCCCGATATAAGCTTTTATTGTGTGGTAGGTTTGATTCCTCACACCTTTCCGCTTTTTTGAGGTCAACCTTTGCCTCGCTCAGCTTTTAACCATTTTTGCCAGTCAGGGCGATCGCTCTTGGCGGAAACTTCCAGCCTTAGTCAAAGTCCATGACTGTGAGTAAAACCTGTGACTGAACAAAAATCTTCTACTCAGACTTTGGCGGCTCCGCCAGCGCAAACTTCGGCAATAGTGGCTCTGCTGGCTCTAGCTGTAATCTGGGGCTACAACTGGGTGGTGATGAAGCTGGGAGTTCAGTATGCTGCTCCGTTTGATTTTGCTGCTATGCGGGCTTTTTGGGGGGCGCTCAGCCTATTTCTAGTGATGATTGTGCTGCGCAAGCCCCTCAAGCCACCTGTTTTTGGGGCAACGCTGCTGCTGGGCGTTTTGCAGACGAGCGGCATGATTGGGCTGTCTACTTGGGCATTGGTGAGCGGCGGGGCAGGAAAAACCTCTATCCTCTGCTACACAATGCCCTTTTGGATTTTGCTGTTCGCCTGGGTGCTGCTGCGGGAGCGACTGCACAAAGCCCAATGGCTGCATGTGTCGCTAGCGCTGGTGGGTCTGATGCTGATTCTGCTGCCGCTTAATTTGACGGATGCTTCCTTTAGCAAAGGGCTAGCCGTTCTTGCCGGGATGAGTTGGGGCATGAGCGCGATCGTGGTCAAAAAAATTGCCCAAAATCACTCAGTAGATTTGCTCTCGCTGACGGCATGGCAAATGCTGTTAGGCAGCATTCCTCTAATTCTGGTGTCACTGCTGTTGCCCAGTCCTCCAGTGCAATGGACAGGCACTTTCATTGCGGCGCTACTCTACAACATTATTCCGGGAACGGCGATCGCCTATATGCTCTGGATGTTTGCCCTCAGACGCTTACCCGCTGGCGTTGCGGGATTGGGTACTTTAGCCAACCCGGTGATTGGCGTATTCGCGGCTGGGGTGCAGCTGGGCGAAGTGCCAGACTTGGCAGAGGCGATCGGCATGATCCTAATCGTCATTGCCCTAGGATTTAACGTACTGCATGCCATGAAGCCGCAGAGGGTTTTGCAGAGTTAACTGCGACCCGACTCCTCTCACCCCAGGCAACCCTTCTAGCCCTTGAAAAAAGAGGGTAGGGAAATCAGGCTCGTAGAAGCATGTAGTCCTATGTAATTGAGTTAGGACGGGTTATTTTTTGAGAGCCGCGCTCCGCGCGGCTCTCAAAAAATAACTCATTGGATCTAAGCGCGTAGCGCTATGTCCACGATTGTGTTTCAAAAAAATCAACAACACGTCTAGACCATCACCCCCATCTACTCCCTGAGCATCCTGATTGGTTAAGATCAAACTGCTCTGTTTTTAATGAGCTTTATTCCAAAAACAAGAGACAGAAACAATGCACAGCCAAGCACTGATGTTAATGTTTCGCTCAGTTTAGGTGATATAAACACCATGAATCCTTTATCTTTAATCAAAGCTGAAAAGCTGGAAACACAGAAAGGCATCAGAAAGAGTCTGAAGGTTTGCCAGCGATCGCCTTTTCCCGCACCGCCTGAAGATACGCTCAGTAGCAAACCTATGCCAATAACCACACTAATACCAACTGCATTAATCCACACCTTGGGTGAAGGATCAAAATGAAAATAAACCGTCACAAGGTACCAAATCAGATAGCACCAGAGAATTGCTTTGTCTAATTTGATTTCATAAAGATATTGGATTAACCCTTTCATAGGCTGCTAATAAATAACTAGGACTGGACAGCAGCATGATCTAATGAGATAAGCTGATACCCCGCACTGGCTGGCGACACCACTGAAATAAATACCAAAGGCTCATCCCCTGTGTTAGACACGCCATGCACACATCCGTTATGAGCAATGACGACATCTCCTGCGGCGATCGGTTTTGTAGTGCCCGCCATGTCCAGACAATAGTCTCCTTTGCCAGCCAAAATAGTCCAGGTATCTTGCCCCTGAGGATGAATGTGGGCAGGAATCGTCTGACCAGGCTGGATAGTCCAGGCAACAATAACGGCTTCTTGAGATTCTGTCACAACCGAGCGAATCGGTTCTCCGTCTGTGGGCTGCAAAAAATTAGCGCTATTGAAGATTCGAGTTGTGCTCATCTTTATCTAGCGATCGAGAGCCGCCTTCGAGAATTTCTCAGGGGTCATCTTCTCACTAATGACCCTAAAGATCTGTCTCACCGATGACTTTCCAGGTAGTCCTTAAGGGGTAAGGATTTTTTGTTGTGTGGGCAAAGCCCACACAACAAAAAATCCTTACCTAAATACCACTACCACTTTCCAACCCCCTGATGGTGACTCAATCTTCAGGATTTCTCTCGTAATTCGTCTAGCTTGGCGCGCACGGTTTGAATATCCTGCCACATCAGCCACTTAGGGCTACCCTTCTCGCGAGACTGATTGCGCAACAGGTATGCCGGATGAAACACGGGCATACAGAAGCGTCCTTCCCACTCAATCCATTCGCCCCTAATCTTAGTGATGCCTCGCTTGTCACCCACCAGACCCTTCACGGCAGAAGCCCCTGCCAGCAAGATAATCTTAGGATCGACCATGCGAATTTGCTCCAACAGATAAGGACGACAGGCATCCATTTCGGCAGGGGTCGGCGTGCGGTTTTCGGGCGGTCGGCACTTAACGATATTGGCGATCAGCACATCTGCTTCGGTAAGCTGTACCGACTCCAGAATTTTGTCTAAGAGCTGTCCCGATTTTCCGACGAAGGGCAGACCTTGCAAATCCTCATTTTCTCCAGGCCCCTCGCCCACAATCATGATCGGAGCCTGGACATTGCCTCGATAGACCACAGCATGGGTTCGCGTTGCGCCCAGCTCACAGCGATGACAGCGATCGCAATGCGCCTTAATTTCCTCCATGTTGGAGTAAGTGCCGGGTGGAATCGGGATCTTGACATTTGTAGGAATTAACTCAGGGTCAATGGCTCGATCTGAGGCAGTATCACCTACAGCAATGTCACCCAGGTTAAATAGATCAATTTGGTCGTCGCTAGCCATGGATCTCTTAATCGGTGGAGGAGGTAAGTCTGAAGTCTTGTACTGTGAGTCTTGCACTGGAAGGCTCGCACTATGAGGCTCGCACTATGAGGCTTGTATATTGAGGCTTGTATATTAAAGCATTCAACTCAATTCCATCCAACTGTCTTGAGAGAAAAATTAGGTGACGCTTTAGAAAAAATGTTTGCAAAATCAGCACTCTACTGATTTTGGCAATAAAAAACCGACAGATTTCTGTTAAGAGTCTGCCGGCAAGTCGTGTGTTCCCTGTTGATGACTCGGCTAGAGTTGAGTCTCCTACAGTATGCAGGTCGGGAACTATAGCGATCGCGATCTCAATCATTTAATTTCGTGATAGAGATCACAGTTTGTGGGAATAGAAGATAAATGGGGAACTTTAAGCTAATTTGCTCCCGCAAAATCTCTATACCCAAAGCTTAGGCTTTAGGGTTTAAGCCTCCAGCGCCGCAAATTTCGATCGAATTTCTTCTACCCGCTTGCGATTTACTCCCAAATCTGATTCGCCCAAACGAGATGCCGATCGCACCTGAAGGACACCTGCATCTGAGTCGAGATAAAACTCCACATCATCCACAAAGCCCATTAGCGCGCTGGTGAATTCGACATAGAGATAGTCATTGGTGGCGGCAACAATGTTAGTGCGCTCCATGCCTTCAATCACCGACTTGAGGTTTGATAGTGCCGTTCCAGAAGACTTATAGGCGATCGCCCCAATTTGATGCTCCGAATCAGACTCTGAAGCCTGACTGCTAACACAGTTAGGAGAGCTAGGACAGGGCGCTAGCTTCCCGGCAGTCACGCCCAAATTAGTCGGGCGTTTTCCTGAGAACGAAAAAAGTGATTTACTTCCCATAGCAGTTCCGACGATAGGTGCACTAGAAAAAGATTGAAGGGATGAGTTTAGAACGGGAGGGGCAGCGATCGCTGCTTCCAAGTTGAGCCAGCCTGTCAGGAGAAAAAACAGGGTAAAGAAAAAAGTCAATCCTGACTTGAACATGATCTCATCTCTGCGTTTGCAATACTGCTGGTCATGTCTACTCTATCGATATTTATAGCAACCGCCAAGGCGGTTAGAACGGGGACATTCAGGGTGGGGCGCGAAACGCCTCACCCTAAATGTCCTAGGACAACTGGTGACAGATATACTTAGCGTTGCGCTAATTTTAGGGATGATTTTTTGTGAGAAGGGTGCAGAGCGCCCTTCTCACAAAATTCACCTGCCGATCGAGCAATGCCGTTTATTTTACTTTAGGGCTGCTCTTACGCTTCTGTTGAGTGGAGGGTACTTGATGAACAGGAGGCTCTATCTGGATTTCTTGAAGCTGGCTCTCCTGCATTTCAGCTTCAGAGATTTCAGCTTCAGAGATTTCAGCTTCAGAGATTTCGGCTTCAGAGATTTCGGCTTTGAGTATCTTAACGATGGGCAAATTAGTGAGGGGCAAGTCAGGGATGGGCAAGCCAGTGAGATAGGGCTGAGGCAGCTTAGTCTCATGTAAGATCAGCCGATTGCCAGCCGGATCGTAGGCATACACCTCTCGACCGTGAGAAGAAGTGATGATATCGCCTGGAAGTAAATGATCGCCGGTCAGCCGAGTTTCAACGAAAGCTTGCTCCACGGAAGCGATCGCCTCCTCTAGCTGATCTACCTCAATACAGAGGCTAATGCTGCCCGCCTGCCCCTCAAACTCCGATCGGTGAACTGTGCTGGGTTTAAAGATGCCAAGTCGCAGACCTGGAAGCTGAAACTCTGCATAGACTTCGGGGATATGTCTGACAGGCTCTTGCCCAAAAAGCTGCCGATAAAACCGCATCAGAGTTTTGCCATCTGGATCAGCCAACGCCACAAACACAGTGCTGCACTGCAAAGCCATAATTACTTTATTAATAGCGAGACTTTATTGATAGCGAGCTAGTAGCGAGTGATTTTTATAACTCTCTCTATCAAGTAAGCGTAAGCGATTGGCAACTGATTAACGGCTGTCCTCAACACTTATCTTCTCACTCCTCGCTCCACTCCTCGCTCCCCATTCCCCACTCCCCACTCCCTAGATGTAACCATCACCTGACATTCCCCTACATTTCCTATCGACGCATCAAAAATTTGAACTAGAGTGGAGGATGAAGATTCGATCGCACTTAATAAATTTATTCGGTAAATTTGTTCGGTCTCATTGAATTTTTAGAGACAGAAATATAGCGTTTTCTAGAGTTAGGCAATGAAACTGGCAGCACGTTTGGGACAGGTCACACCGTCGGTTACGTTGGTTATTGATGCAAAAGCTAAAGCCATGAAGGCAGAAGGCATTGATGTCATTAGCTTCAGCGTTGGGGAGCCAGATTTTGAAACCCCAACCCACATTCGTACAGCGGCGGCGGCGGCTCTAGAGGGTGGCAAGACGCGCTATGGCGCAGTGGCGGGTGAACCCAAGCTACGAGAAGCGATCGCCCACAAGCTCCAGCGAGACAACCAGCTCATCTACCAGCCCGAAAACGTGGTGGTCACCAACGGCGGCAAGCAGTCGCTTTACAACGCCATCATGGCGCTGATTGATCCAGGCGATGAGGTGATTATTCCTTCGCCCTACTGGCTCAGCTACCCAGAAATGGTGAAGCTGGCGGGTGGAACGCCTATAGTTGTGCCCACGACGGCTGAGGCAGAGTTCAAGATCACGCCTGAGCAGCTCAAGCAAGCCATCACTCCCAGAACCAAGATTTTTATCTTCAACACACCCTCTAACCCCACAGGCATGGTGTACACACCTGACGAGGTGCGGGCTTTGGCTCAGGTCGTTGTAGATCATGACATCTGGGCGATTTCTGACGAGATCTACGAGAAGATTCTCTACGACGGAGCTACCCACCTCAGCATGGGTGCCGTCAGCCCTGAAGCCTTTGAGCGAACGATCGTCAGCAGCGGCTTTGCCAAAACCTACGCCATGACGGGCTGGCGCATTGGCTTTTTGGCGGCTCCTTTGCCCCTAATCAAAGCCGCGTCTACGATTCAGGGACACAGTACCTCAAACGTCTGCACCTTTGCTCAGTATGGGGCGATCGCCGCCTACGAAAACTCTCAAGACTGCGTTAAGGAAATGCTTGCCGCCTTCACCGAGCGGCGTAAAGTGATTTTGGCAGCGCTCAATAGCATCCCCGGATTGAGCTGCCCGACACCCAACGGTGCGTTCTACGTTCTGATGGACATCCGCAAGACAGGCATGAATTCTGTTGATTTTTGTAGTGCTTTGCTCGAAGAACAGCAGGTTGCCGGGATTCCGGGCCTTGCCTTTGGCACAGAGGGTTTCGTGCGCCTGTCCTACGCTACAAACATTGAAACCATTGAGCGCGGCATGGAGCGGATTGCCGCCTTTGTGAAATCGCACGGCTAACGTCAGGTATTACTCAGGCATTGGGAGTTGCGATCGCGCCACAATTTAGGAGGCAGTATGGCTCTCACCGCTCAAGACCTCAAAATATTCCAGGCTCAACATCCCGATCACCGATTGGAGCTAGTCAACGGAGAGATCATTGTCATGTCGCCCTGTGGCTACGAATCCGATGAAATTGCTCTAGAAATTGGTGCGCAGCTTCGCAACTGGGTACGTCCTCGGCGATGCGGACGAGTCACTGGATCGAGCGCTGGATTCGTCTTGCCTAACTCAGACACTCGCGCCCCTGACGTGTCATTTGTTCGGGCTGAGCGGATGCCCTACACCACTGAAGACTATGCCCAGCTCGTGCCCGATCTCATATTTGAGGTGCGTTCTAAAACCGATCGCCTTGATTCCCTCAGAGCTAAAATCCGGCAGTTTTTGGAACTCGGTACAACTGTAGGTGCGCTCGTAGACTATCAGACTCAGACGATCGAGGTCTGCCGCAGGAATGCCGAACCCATTACCTTGCATAATGGCGATCGCTTCACAGTCCCCGAACTGCTGCCGGGGTGGGAAATGGAAGTCTCTAGTATCTGGGCACCCGAATTTAATTGAACATCGACTGACCATTTGCCGCTAATTTCAGTAAACATAGAGTTTTAGTAGGCGCAATTTTAGCTGGGACTTCAGAGCAAAATCGCCCATCACGTTAGGACAATCTGTTGGAGCAGACGTATTTGTTAGAGACGCATTTATTTGAAGACATTGCGCGGACACAGGGTTTAGATGCCTCAGTGCTATCGCCGCAAACCTGGCCGTTTAGCCTGGATTGGCTGCCCCGATCGACCTACTTAGTTGGGGGCAACGTCCGGGATGCACTGCTGGGCAGACGGGCTGACTATTTAGACCTGGATTTCGTCATGCCCGAAGGGGCAGTGAAGGTCGCTAAAGCGATCGCGACTCACTATCAGGCAGGATTTGTGCTGCTGGATGCTGAGCGCCAGATCGCCCGCGTGGTGTTTGAGAAGGCCACCGTCGATTTTGCTCAGCAGGTGGGCGATAGTCTGGAAGAAGATCTGCATCGGCGCGACTTTACCGTGAATGCGATCGCCTACAGCCCTCACACCCAGGAGGTGCTCGATCCGCTGCAAGGGGCGATCGCGCTGCGGCAGCAGGTGATCCAGATGATTGCGCCCGAAAACCTCAAAGAAGATCCTTTGCGGTTGCTGCGGGCTTACCGACAGGCGGCTCAGCTTGGTTTTACGCTGGAGCCAAACACCCGCAAAACGATTCAACACCTAGCGACCCTGCTGCAAGAAATCGCTGCCGAGCGGGTTCAGGGCGAAATTGGCTATTTGCTCAGCACTGCTAAGGGGACTCCTTTTCTAGCCATGGCATGGCAAGACGGCTTGCTGAAGCACTGGTTTCCCCATGCGACCGCCATTGGCTTGCAGCAGCTAGGGCAAATTGACGAAGCGGCAGTGACGCTCTCCAAAACTTGGGGAGCTACGGGCTTGGAATTGTCGGGTTGGCTGCGAGATCAGCACAAGACTTCCGGCACGGGGCGAAGCTGGTTGAAAATTTCTAAGCTGAGCTGTCTAGTCAGCCCTGAGCCATCTAGGGCAGAGCAGGAGCTGTGGCGTTTAAAGTACAGCCGAGCTGAGATCCAGGCAGTATTGACTGCGATCCATTGGCTCCCCCAAATTTGCGCCGTTGAGGCAGAGCCTTTATCGCTGCGAGATCAGTACAATCTTTTTCGCGGCGTTGGCTCGGCATTCCCCGCTCTGGCAGCTCTGGCAATGGCATGGGGGACTTCTCTGGCGGCGATCGCCCCTCTGATCGAGCGATTCTTGCAGCCTGAAGATCCGGTGGCTCACCCGGCGGCTCCGCTGACGGGCAAAGATCTAATGACCCAGCTCAATCTACCGCCCGGACGACAAATTGGTCAGCTTCTAGAAGCCATTCAGTTGGCGAGAGCCGAGGGTGAGATTGAGACCCGTCAAGAGGCTCTAGAGTTGGCTATGACTTTAGTAAAGCCACGCTTGCCGAGCCAATAAAGCTGCACTCCTCACTACCGATCACTCTACCGCCTGCGCCAAATCACAGGATTAATTCAGGTTAAACATTATGATAAAATAGACGACCTGTGGGAAATTTTTGATGAAGACGTTGGCGACACTAGCTCATGTGCGTGACAACAGATTTTCATTGATCCAGTTTTTCTCTAACTAAATTAACAGACGTAAAGAGGTTCAGAATGGCTAAACGCCGCAACCAAAAGAAAGAAAAAGCGCTCCGTAACCAGGCTTATGCTCGCAAATTCCGCAAGCGCACGAACGTCGGTCGATTTGGCAAGCGGCGCTATGGCAGTGGTGGCAATGCCCAAGAAGACGAGAACAGCGACAACATGAGCCAAGATGGGGCTGAAGCCGCTGAGTAGTCTTGCTAGAGACTCAAAAGTAGAAATCTCGGTGTAGAAATCTGCGTATAGAAATGTAAAAAAGTCGATAGTGGTTTTACTATCGGCTTTTTTAGGTAGGGCTGTCGCCAGTTTGCTGAGGAAAGTTTGGGTGGGGCGAAGCGCCCCACCCAAACTTTCCTCAGCAAACTGCCTTGGCGGTCGCTATGTCTCCTTTTTTACACAAGAGACAAGGAGTTCAGCAGGTCTCCAAAACTCCCTGAGCGATCGCCTCCAAAAATCCCCTTCTCCTGTAGCAAAATTGCGGTCTGCTCTGCTGCCGTCCAGCCCGATTGCAGGGCACTTTCAAGCTGGTTGCCGCCGCACCAGTCGCCGCTACAAACTAAGGGCAGGGGCTGTTTTGTGCTGAGGCAAAAGTCGGCGATCGGCTGCGCCACAAATCCGTAGCGCCAGCGATGCACCTGCAAGTCTTCTGGGTGACTGAGCCAAGGCAGCAAATCTTGCCCCATCAGATCTTGTGCCGTCTTCAAAAGCTGCTGACCCACTGATTTTAGATCGGTTGATTCTAAGTGGCGATCGGCAAACTGGGCGCTGCTCTGAGCCACAATAACGGGCTTGGCGCTTTCAGGATGCTTGCTAGTTTCCAATCCTATCCAAGCTAGATCTGAAGTCTCGGAACCTGCAGCTTTCCAAGAAATATCTGCTAGCTTAACTTGCTGAGGCGCATAGGTAGCGATCGCTGTAATGCAGGGAGCAAACTCGACCGAGCGCACTGCCGCCAATAGATCGGGCATCTGATTGGCAAATGGCTCTAGCAGCGGCACGGCCTGGGGTGCGGGAATAGCCAGCACCAGGCTTTTGGCGATGGTGGTTTCGGTTAGAGCTGTTGCCCAATCCGCTGCTTCCAGGGTCAAAGCCCAAGTTTGTGCGGATGTAGGAGCGATCGCCTGAACCCGCTGACCTCGACAAATCTCTAGTCCGGTTGCCAAAAATTTGGCGATCGCCGTAATGCCGTCAGCCGCCACATAACGAGGATGGCGTTCGGATTCCTGGAGCTTACCGCCGTCTGCTGTATGAATGATGTCTGTCCACAGATGAATTACGCCTTGCTCAAACAGCTTCTGCACGAGAGCCTGAGAAAATATCCCCTGATCTTCTAGACAACGTAGCCCATGATCAGCCCAGGTGTCCTGCAATCGCCGAGTCGCGACTCGCCCCCCTAATCCGCGTGATTTCTCCAAAACAACTACCTGATATCCCCGATGCTGAAGGCGCTGAGCGCAGATCAGACCTGCCATTCCTGCGCCGACTACAGCCACGTCAAACATGGTTCTCCTCTGACTTTATCCACCTAAGATTTCTCACCCAAGATATTGCTTCACTCAGAACACCTTTGCACATTCTCTTGACACATTCAGTAGAATATTAGACATCGGGGCGTGAATATAACGCGGTGGAGGGATGTGCCTTGGAAGAGCTGAGAGTAGCGCTTGAGCTAGCAACAGATGACGAACTGCAAACGCTAACAGACATCTTGTTTCGCCGAAAATTCAATCCCCTGGACTATCTTTACACCCCTGAACCGATCGAAATTCAGAGTCAAGACCGTCAGGTGCAGATCGCCTCTATTGAAGAGCGATTTCGCTTTTTGGGCGCAGATGGCATGACCATTCTATTGGGTAAAACTCATCAAATTAGCTACAGACAAGTGCTAGTTCAGGTGTGTCGCTACCTAAGAATTCCCTACGCCTCCAGCTACTCGGCAGAAGATCTGGAAGCTGAAGTCTTTTTACATCTACTCAACCGAGCATGGCAGCAGTTACCCCTCAAAGAACAGAAAACTCTTGAGAATCAGCTTCAGCAGACCATTTCAGAATCTCATTTAGCGCAGCAAATGCCTGCTGCACCTCATAACGATCCGGTCAGCTTTTTGTTGAAGGGGGGTGGAGCTTTAGCGATGAGTTCGGTGATTCGTCCGCTCATACTACAGCTGGTTGCCCGTCAGTTTGCCCTCCATGCAGCCACCTATCAGGTTGCCAGACAGGCAGTTTTGCAGGGTGGTGCAACGGTTGCTACGCAGATTCAGAGTCAGGCAGCTTTACAGACTGCCAGCCGCGCCATGGCGACTAGCGCGGCACGCTATGGGGCAACTCGCAGCGTACTTGCCGTTTTGGGGCCCGCCATGTGGGTATGGTTTTTCACCGATTTAGGCTGGAGAGCGATCGCCACCAACTATGGGCGAGTTATTCCTGTGGTCTTCACCTTGGCTCAAATTCGCCTGACCCGCTCTGACTTAGAGTATTGTTTTGAGATAGCTTAGGACTGGGTCTAAAGAAACTTTGAGTCTGAGTATTTCTGGGAGAGATCGATGGCTGAAGGGGGGGCAGAGTCAACTTACAACTTGACCTACTACGACTTGCTAAGTTTGCACCCTTCTGCATCGGTGCAGCAAATCAGGCAGACCTACCGAGAGCTGAGTAAGCAGTACCATCCAGATACAACGAGCTTACCTGCCGCGATCGCCACCGCAAAATTTCAGCAGCTCAACGAAGCCTATGCGGCGCTGAGCAATCCTGAACGACGGCTTGCTTACGACTTGAAAATTGGCTACTCGCGCTACTCAGTGATTCAGCCGCCCAGGGATCTCAATCGTCCGTTCTCTGAATCTCTGCTTGAATCGCGCAAATATCGCTCCTCAGCCTACCTCGATCCCACCGATCGCCCGCTTTCTGCCGGGGAAATCTTCGCTCTATTTATTATGGCAGTCACCTTTTTGGGATGCATTGGGCTGGCGATCGGCATAGGCATTGCTAGGGGTGAGATTGCTCTGTAGATTCATGATTCCCTGCATGAGGGTTCAATGAGAGCACTCTCAGAATAGAGCAACCGCCAAGGCGGCTAGGTTTAGGACATTTTAGGGTGGGGCGCAAAGCGCCCCACCCTAAAATGTCCTAGGTAAACTGGCGACCGCCATAGCTGCTCAATTCACTGCCAAGCCTCGCTGAGCCTGACGATCGCGGATTACCTCCAGGCTGCCCAGCGGAATCGCATTAATTAACTGCCGAGTGTAAGCCTGCTGCGGTTCGCGGTAGATGCGCTCAGCCGTGCCAATTTCCTCGACCTTGCCCCGATTCATCACCATGATGCGATCGCTCATAAACTTGACGACACTCAAATCATGGGAAATAAAGATATAGGTCAGCTTAAACTCTTCTTGCAACTCCTTCAGCAGATTTAGCACCTGCGCCTGCACCGAGACATCTAGCGCCGACACCGACTCATCGCAAATAATAAACTTAGGATTCAGCGCCAATGCCCGTGCAATACAAACCCGCTGCCGCTGCCCCCCCGAAAATTCGTGAGGATAGCGATTGGCACAGGTTGCCTCCAGACCAACGCGTTCTAGCAGATAGGCGACCCGCTCTTGACGGTTGCGGCGGCTATTGCCCACGCCATGAATTTTCAGCGGCTCCATGACCGCAGCCCCAATCGACATACGCGGATCGAGCGAACTAAACGGATCTTGAAAGATAATCTGGATCTCGCGCCGAAAGCGATTCATTTGGGCAGTAGGAAGCTGAGCGACATCGACGTTATTAAACAGAATCTTGCCCGCAGAAGGTCTGATCAGCCGGATCAAGGTGCGTGCCAGCGTGGTTTTGCCACAGCCTGATTCTCCTACTAGCCCTAGGGTTTCGCCCGGAAACACCTGAAAGCTGACATCATTGACTGCCATTACATAGCGCTGCGTCTGCCCAAACACGCCGCGTACCGGATAGCGCACTTGCAAATGTTCAACCGACAGCAGTGGCGCCTGTTGCCCCAATTCCGTCAAGCGTTGAGACACCTCTTCTAAGCTAATTTCTGTACTAAAACGCATCACTTGCTCAGAATTCATCTGCCGTTCGCGGATCAATGGCTCGCCCGTTGGCGTATCTACAACCTCCATAAAGTCTGAGACAGTGGGCAGATATTTCATGCGATGTCCAGGCTGAGGGCGACAGGCTAGCAGACCTTTTGTGTAGGGGTGCTGTGGATTTGAGAAGATTTGCCACACCGAGCCATATTCAACAATTTTTCCCTGATACATTACCGCCACCGAGTCGGCAATTTCGGCAATGATGCCTAGGTCATGGGTAATGAACATGATCGACATGCCCCGGCGATCGCGCAGTTCTCGCAGCAGATCCAAGATGGTGGCTTGCACGGTCACGTCTAGCGCCGTCGTTGGCTCGTCGGCAATCAGCAGAGACGGATTGCAGGAGATCGCCATGGCAATCATCACCCGCTGAATCTGACCACCCGAAAGCTCGTGGGGATAGCGCTCTAAAATCGCTTGTTTCCGCTGGTTCACCCACTGCATAATTTGTTTTTCAGAGGGCGGCTCAGGGGTCAAATCAGATTTTGGTCGAGCAGACTCCTTACTCCAGGCTTCAAGGGCATCTTGCTGAAGCACCTGATCGCTAGGCAACAGCTTTACCTCTTGAAGCAGATTAATGGCTCGTCGCCGCGCCTCGGCCGGAGAAATATTGGGCTGGTGCTGCCGTAGAGCTTCGGTGAGCTGAAAGCCGCAGGTGTAAACCGGATTCAGCGAACTCAGTGGCTCTTGAAAAATCATAGAAACCTTGCCGCCCCGATATCGCTGCATTTGCAGCGACGAGAGCGATCGCAAGTCCACCGCTTCATCACCGCCATCCAGTCCGCGAAACCAGATTTCTCCCTCTGTCACCTTGCCGGGGGGATTGGGCACCAAACCCATGACCGCGAGCGAAGTTACCGACTTGCCCGATCCCGATTCGCCCACAATGCCTAACGTCTGTCCGCGCTGCACCTGAAACGAAATGCCATCCACGGCTGTGATGAAGCGATCGCCGCTCTGGAACTGTACCTGGAGGTTGCGAACATCAAGGATAGTGTCAGTCATGGAAAATCAAACAGCGAGTTTGAAACGAGTGTAACCTAGCAGATTAGATGGATTGTAGCAGTTGCCGAATCGAGCTGAGTTGAATTGACCCCTCTAGCCTGAGACTAAAGCATGGGCTGGAACATCCAAGTATCTAAATTTACGAATTTCGGGCGATCGCTTTAGTGCTTTTGCACCACATGGCACATGACAAATCTGCGTAGACCCTAGAAATATGTGCGAAATAAAAGGATGTTGTCACCACTTTCACTTAGATGCAAGCTTAAAATTCGTAAAATTTATACTCAAGAACCTTTGCGTATACTGAGTTAAGTGAAAATATGTAGCTCTTTGGGATAACCCCTCAGCAAAGTTCAATTAAAGTAAGCTTGTATTTTGATATTACTCCATGATATCCTTTTTGTGATATCCATCAGAGATATCAAGCAGGTGCCAGAAGTGCAATTTTAGAGTAGGCTCCTGAGCTTACAGGATTTGGACTTGTAGAGACTGGTCTTAGAGGTTCCACTATTTTTTGGAGTGGACAAATTTTTGCATCTCAGAATCCATGGTTCGGATGATCCATTTGCATTTGTGCAAGGGGTCTCAGTTCACGCTGTTTTAACCAAATTTTTCTACAGGATGGCTCCCAATTATGGAATTACTGCTTCTTGGTTTTGCTGCAATGTTTTGTGCTCCTCTCCTTGAAAAAGAGAAGCCCAAAGATTCACCTCCAAAATCTAACGATCGCGTCATCGTCGTGGTCATTGACTCGGATGGAAAGCCCAAAGCCGACAAATAGGCTCGACTTCAGAGCCATGAAGATTTGTTGACGAACAAGCCTTAGCGGTAGAATTATCATCGACCGCTACCCTCCTGATTTTATGAAAAGACGTGACCTGTTGATGGCTTCCTCTGGCATTGCTGCCGCGACTCTGCTCACCAGAGCAGAGGGTCAAGCGATCGCCGCTATGCCCACAACGCCCGGAGCAATGGTGACGCTGGCGGGTGATCTCAAAGGCTACTATGTTCACCCCAGCGGCACGGTTGCCCACCCAGCTGTAGTAGTAATCATGGAAGCCTTTGGGCTGAATGCCTACGTCAAGAGCGTATGCGATCGCCTCGCGCAAGCCGGATACGCTGCCCTCGCCCCTGACTTCTACTATGGCGATACGTTTGAGTACACGAACGTTTCTGCCGCAGTTGCCAAACTCAAAACCCTGAAGGACGACACCGTTATGACGGAGTTTGGCAAAGGGCTAGAGTTTTTGGCGAGTCGTATGGAAGTCAAGCCCGGTGCGGTCGGCACGATCGGCTTTTGCATGGGCGGGCGCTTTGTCTACTTGGCAAGCGCCACCCACGCCGACAAACTTAAGGCAGGTGTCTCCTTCTATGGCGGCGGCATTGCAGCAAATCCTGATCCGTTAGGACGTAAAGCGCTGCTTGATCTCACGCCTGCGATCCAGTCGCCCATCATGCTGATGTACGGCGCAAACGATCAGTCGATCGCCCCTGACGAACATGAGCGGATAGCGCTGTCGCTGTCTACAAATAAAAAGCGCTACGCCATTAACGTGTTTCCTGATGCAGACCACGGATTTTTTAGCGATCGCCGGGATAACTATAACTCTGCTGCTTCAGATGAAGCCTGGGCAATGACCCTGGCGTTTTTCCAGCGGCATTTGGCTTGAGCAGTGTGGCGGCTGATCGCGGATAATTGACCATCACATCAACCGCCACACTGTGCTACCAATCTACCTGGCGCTAATGGTGGAGGAAGTGCCCTATCTGTTCGATCGCTGATCCAAACCCAACCTCTGCCGTATGGACGCCCTTGCTGACCGCATGAACCGCAGATTTAAGATCTGCACCTGGGTCAATGTAGCCTAGCGTCTCCACTGTGGCACTGGGCAAGATTTCAGATGGTTGACCGGGTTGCGAATTCCAGCCAGTACTGCGAACTTTCAGCAGATCGCGGCAGGAGGCTGCAATTCCCCAAGCGACTGGAACAGCGACTAAAACGATTGGCAAAAGATGCATGGTTCACCCTCTAGCGTAAATTGCCCAAGCGACTTGCTTTCATTCTGGCTGTTCCGTTACTTTGATGCCAAGGGCTACAAGGGTCGGTAAACCCGGTAATTAATGCTAGGAAAAACATTATCGATCGCCTCGACTTTCTCTAGCCATCCCGAATCAATTTTCCCCTGCAAAATATCTTCCCAGAGCTTGTTGAACCGCTGAAGGTGCGATCGCGTCCGGCGCACGGCATAAGGAACCATAGTGCCCGTCCGCATGATAAACGCCCAGTCAGAAGATTGTGCCAGCAGCAGCTCACGGGCGGCTTGGTTGAGCGATCGCCACTCTAGCTCATCCACAGGTTCACGCTTGGCAAGCTCAATCATCCGCTCTGCTGCCTTGTGCAAATGCGGATAGATCCAGGAATTTGTCTCGTTGAGCCAATACTCATGGAAGCCTCGAAAGCCCCAACTCGACTGTGCCGGACGGCAAACCTGCTGCATCGGATGCTTTTGCAGATAATCTGCTAAGTGCGTCATCTCAAAAGTGCCTTGGTCAAACCAGGTTTTGCGGAACAGGTAGTCAATAAACCACGGGCCCTCGTACCACCAGTGACCAAACAGCTCCGCGTCGTAGGGCGAAACAATTAGCGGCGGACGCTGCATAATGTTGTGAAGATGCTCGACCTGCTGCACCCGATTTCGCATAAAGTCTTCAGCGTGCTCGGCAGCCTTCTCTTTTGCCCAGTAGGGATCATAAAGATTCTTTTCGCTTAGGCTCAGCCCTTTACCCGTAATTTTGTGGTATTTGATGCCCGTATTCTTGCGCTGTCCGTTAGGCATTACGTAAGGCTTGATGTACTCATACTCTGCATCCCAGCCCAGATCGCGGTAAAACTCACGGTATTCCGGTGCGCCGGGATATCCCACCTCTGACGACCACACCTGCTGCGAAGACTCCTGATCGCGCCCGAAGACAGCAACGCCGGTTTCGGTGAAGATGGGAGAATAGGTGCCAAATCGGGGACGAGGGCGGGCATATAGTACCCCATGACCATCCGTGAGAAAGTAGCGGATGCCTGCATCGGCGATTAAGCGCTCCACGCCATCATAGTAGGCGCATTCGGGCAGCCACATGCCTACAGGCGGACGACCAAAGTTTTCTTCATAGTGCTCACAGGCAACCTGGATTTGTGCCCAGACCGCCTGTGGGTACATTTTCATCAAGGGAAAGTATCCATGGGTAGCACCGCAGGTAATAATTTCCAGGTTGTTGCTGTCCTGAAATTGCTTGAAGGCTCCCACTAGATCTCGCTGATGGCGCTCCCAAGTTTGCCGAACCTTGCTAGACTCAGCAGCATAAAATTCTGCCAGATACCGGAGGTGCCCATTTTGAGCATTGTGATCAATTTCTCTCTCGGTTAGCTCCTGAAGCTGAGCTAAATAGCAATCGAACCGATCTTGAAGCAAAGGGTCGCGCAGCATGGACACCAGTGGGGGAGTCATGCTCATGGTTATCTTAAAGTCAACCCCGTCTTGCTTGAGTCCTTCAAAGACATGAAGCAAGGGGATATAGGTTTCTATAATTGCCTCGAACAGCCACTCCTCTTCCAGAACGTAATCACTTTCTGGATGTCTGACAAAGGGCAGATGGGCATGAAGAACGAGGGCAAGATAACCAATACTCATAAGAACGTAAGAAATAAGAGACTGAGCGAACGGTCGGACAAATCACTGAACAAACAGGAGAGGGATGTAAAACAAAGTATTAAAGAACTAATGGGCAAACTAGGTGTATCAGGCTGACCAATATCGAGCTAACCTATATCGAGCTAACTTGTATTAAGGTGACCTGCATTAAGGCGACCTACTTGAGCCGAGCTGACCTATATTAAGGACACCTAATATTAGAGGTACCTCTAATCAGACTAATCTGTATCGGGCTGATGATTAGGCTTAGACCAAAAGCTGCCGATGAACTGAACATTTGCGATCGCGATATTCACCCCTCTGATATCTACAAGCTAGATATCAATGATAAATATCAGATGCCTATCAGGGAGCTGACCTAAGCCAGCGCTAAAGGGGAGCAAAACAAGCCAATGCCAAGATTGTAGAGCAAAACAGTTGACGAGCTAAATAGAGTTATGACACAGCCACATATTTTAGAACTTGCCCGACAGGGAGATCCACAGGCGATCGCCGCTCTGATGAATCAATCGCTTCAGCCGCGCGGTATGACTGCCACCGTCGAGCGTCAGGATGACTTGCTGGAGGTTGTTCTGGAGGCAGAAAGGGTTCCTAGCCGCGAAGCGTTGACGGCATTTGTCCAGAAGGGGATTGCCAACCTAGGCGTTGAATCTGTTCGGCTGATTCGCATTGTGGGTCAGCAAACAGGGGCGACGCTGCCAGCATGGATGCAGGAGCTAGATTTGGCGATCGTTCCGACTCTACCCAATTCTGCCCTGCCTGATCCTGCCCTACCCGATTCTGCTCTACCCAATCTCCAGACTGCACCCTCTCTTGAGATGATGGAACCCACAGGGCAGGAGCCGCTAGATTTGGGGGCAGAGTCAGAGTCTTCAGCGCTCTCGTTCAACGAATCTACTGAAGAAAAGACGCTGCCAGAATCCTTACCCGATGCGCTAGATTTTGAAGCATTAAACTTTGAGGATCAGCTCAACTCCCAAGAGTTGCTCAGCGCCGATTCTCAACAACGGCACCTAGAAACTCAGCTTGAGAGCCTATGGGCGGAGCAATCTACCGCATCTTCGCAAGACTACGATCTCTCTCTAGATACTGACGAACCCATATCAGAAGAAGAATTTCAAGACTTATTTGCAGAAGATTTATCAAATTCGCAAAGTTTTTCTAGCGAGTTTTCGGGCAAAGATCTAACAATGGAGTCCGTCGATTCTGTCAATCAGGATCTGTTGGCTGATTCTGCTGACATTGACTCTCCTGACATAGACTCTGCCGACATGAACGACCTGTTTGGTGAACAGGATTTTGCTTTAGAACCCTCCTCTGATTCAACAGACTATTCCTTTGATCTGGGTGCTGATGATCTGGGCGCTGAGCCAGAACCCAGTCCTGTAAACAGCTCAGATCTTTTTCTGAATGATCCGCTAGATGATTCACTCAGTAATTCACTAGATGATTCATATGAGGCGATCGTAGAATTGCCCTCATTGAATCCAGAGCTAGGTGACGAGTCAGATGAGTTGGCTACAGATCTGTTTGCATCTTCGCCTAGCGTTGCGTCTGATATATCAACGCCTGACCTATTGATATCTGACATTTCAATATCTGATATCAATAGCTTTGACGAAAACGAAGTTGACGAAATAACGCTTTCAGAAGACTCATTAGAGGATTTGTTTAGCGAAGATGCAAGCGAAGATTCATCTGATTTTTCTGTAGGTGTGCCAGACGAGTCTGCGATCGATGCGGCAATTGTGGATCTATTCGCTGAGGAAGAGCCAGAGCCTCTATTTGGCGAGTCCCAATTTGGCGAGTCCCAATTTGGCGAGTCCCAATTTGGCGAATCTCAATTAGGCGAGTCCCAATTTGGCGAGTCTCAATTCGGCGAGTCCCAACTCGAAGATATCTTTGCAGAAACCGCTACACCAGAAACTTTCGCGGAAAGTCGTGAGAATGCTCTAGATTTACCTGAACCAGACCTACTTGAACTAGACCTGCTTGAACAAAATCTACCTGAACTAGATTTGCCTGAATCAGATCTACCTGAATTAGATCTACCTGAACAAGGGCTGCTTGAACAAGGGCTGCTTGAACTAGACCTGGAATTAGATTCAGAATTCTCTCCAGAATTGCCTCCAGAGGTGAGCCATCCTGGAGAGGGGGCAGATCGAACCCAGAGTGTTCCTAGCAATCTTTTTGCAGAAGAACTGCAAGGCTTGAACGAGGTGCCGATCGAGTATGTGTTTGGAGAGACAATTGAAGATCCGATCGAAAACCCGATCGCTCAAAATCCATCTGATTCGTCTGCCATAGAAGAGCTGAATGCAGATGCTCTAGATGTAGATGATCTGTTTGCTGAGCCTCTCCCGCAGCGAGACCTGCCCTTGCCTCTACTTGAAGAGCAGCTTGATAGCCTTTGGGCAGAACAGGAGGATTCTTCGTTTGAATTAGAAGAGGAGCCTCTTTTGTCGGACGAGCCTGCCAGCGGCACCTATGAGTTCGGTACGGTTGAACCCGGAACCGATGAACAGGCTGATTTCTTTGGACAGCCAGAAGAATCTTTAATATTTGGAGCGGAAAACGATTTTCTGCTGGAGCCAAGTGAGGATGCTTTAACCGATCGCTCCGACGAACTAGACCTGCTCAGCAACCCAAATGCCGTGCTTCTAGACCTACCTTCAGAGGACTTACCGCCTGAAGATCTATTTCCTGAAAACTTACTTGAGCCGATCGCGCCAGAAGATTTCTCTCTGGACTTATCAGATAACCCATTAGATGAACAGTCTGATTCGCTCTTTCAAGACCTTTCAGAGGATTCATCCGAAGAATTTTTCTTGGATGACACTGATTCTTTAGCAACTCTATCTCTGGATGACTTGGAGGAAGAGGTTAATACTTCTTCCGATCCTGTGGAATCCCTAGAGCAGGATGCCTTGATTGATGATGCGTTAATTGACAGCGCGATCGCCAGCCTACCCGCAGAATTCCTGGACGATTCCTTTAGCGAGCAATTTGAGAACCCACCGGAGACGCCCCTAGAGATTGAACCTTCAGCCGCTTCAGCAGATATTGATTTATCCGACTTCTCTGATTTCTCAGACAACTTGCCCGACGAGCCATTGGCAAGCTTAATCCACGAGACTTCATCTGAGGATTTGGGCATTGAGTTTTTAAGCGAAGATCCCTTAGACAATATCGATCTGGGAACTGATCCAGGACTAAACCCGCTGTCTCAAACGATTGAGTTGACCTCAGAGACATCACCAGATGCCGTTCCAGAAGACGCTGACCTGGATCTGCCCCTAGACTTTCTGGGCGATCGCACCACAAGCTCATCACTTCGTCATTTACCAGACGATGATTTGGACAATGATCTGGCGCTAGATGATAATTTCCTGAATCTGCCAGATGACTTGCTCGATTATTCAAACGACTCTTCCTTAGAAAACTTATTTCCTGAGGCATCTGAGCCGAGCGATCGTCAGGCTTCGTCTATGGAAGACTTGATGCCATCCCAGAGCGATGCGCCTGAAGATCTATTTCCAGAAGAAACGATCGACTTTCTGCAAGAAAGCGCTTTGACCGAAGCCAGTGAATTGCCTGCAGATCAGGCTGAAGAGTCCCTGACAGGTTTGCCTGATTGGGATGAAGAGATTGGCTCTATGCAGGGTTTTGATGATTTGAGCTTGGTAGAAGATGATCTAGCAGGACAGAACCTAGACTATGCCCTAGACAATGATCTAGATGAAGATATCGGCAATCTCTCTCTGGAACTTGATCCAGAAGTCTATAGCGATGAAGATACCAGCATTGCGGCAACGTTTGATCAGCCCTGGTCAGACCCGCTAGATGACGAAGCAGAGATGAGCCGAGAGACTCATAGCTCACCTGTTGCTGAAGTGGATTGGGATGTTTATGAGGATTCTCCTCAACAATCTTCTGAACTCTCTCAGGAACAGCTAGAAGCTCAGCTAGAGGAATTCGATCGCAACTCGGCTTCCTCTAACTACGGCACAAGCGATCGAGAGAGGGGCGACCAAAATGCCGAAAGCTATGCTGAAGGAAATGGTCAGGTAAACCGACCTACTTCTTCCACTCTGATCACACCTGACAGCAGCACCTCTTGGCTACTTACAGCCGCATTGGTGGGCGTAAGTGGTCTAGTTGCTGGGCTATTGGGTTATGTACTGTGGTCAAAATTGGCGGCTCCACCAACACCTCAGCCTTCTGTAGCCCCAGCGCCCGTCCAACCTTCCTCTGTATTGCCCTCTGCGCCCACTGCTGAGCCTTCTGTAGTGCCCTCTCCCCCCCCAGCGGAACCCGTAGTTCCGCCCTCTGAACCTCCAGTACCCTAAGGGATGAAAGACTGGGAGGCAGAAGAACACTGAATTTTTCTGTCTCCCCACTTTGTCATAAGTTGGGTAAGGCGATCGCAATGCTATGCTGCATTCTGGCAACAGGGTTCAGATCAAAACCCCATCTCTATGGCATCCTGTAGCCAATCCAAATAGGTCTGCTCTCGTCGTGTCATTAAGTCCAGCACGAGTCGGTGCAGCCTCTGGTCACGCGATGTTGCCGGATCATTCAAAGATGGAACGTCAACTGCTCCACACTCAGCTAGCCTGCCGCGTCGCGCTTCAAGCTCTTGCTCCAGTAAATGGACGATCGCCTCATTAGGCAACTGCGCGGCAAAATAAAGTTGCGCTAGCAGCGGCTCTCGCAAAATCGGCAAGGGCTGATGCGTTTGGAGCCACTGAATTAATTCTGCTTCACCTGTTTCTGTAATCTGAAAAACCTTGCGATTGGGGCGATCGTGCTGGATCTCAATGGTGCAGATCACCCAACCCTGCGCCTCCAGTTTATCCAACGTGCGATAAATCTGCGCCTGATCGGCCTGCCACAGATGGGAAATACACTGATTAAAGCATTCGGTTTTGAGATCGTAGCCTGTCCGCTGCTGCTGCTGGAGAAGACCAAGAATGATGTACGCGAGGGACATATAGCATGACGTAATTGAGTTAGGACGAGTTATTTTTTGAAAGCCCCGCGGAGCGGGGCTTTCAAAAAATAACTCATGGGATCTAAGCGCGTAGCGCCATAGACGGTTTACCGAACAAAAGGAGAGATAAGCTCTACCTCTGAGATTCATATCCTTCTATGCTACTATAGGATTAATCATATATAGGACAAAGCGACATAAAAAGATTTGTCCAATTTTAAGGAGAAGCATGACTGTGCAAACTCAAACGCTCCGAACCGTTGCCGGGATCATTAACAGTGTTGAGACGATCGAGGGAGCAGGATTTCTGGTGCGTCGTCCCTTCCCCAAAAGCAGCTTTTCAGAGTTTGATCCCTTCCTGCTTCTAGACGAACTCGGTCCTGTCAATTTGAAACCAGATCAAGCCAAAGGTGCGCCAGATCATCCGCATCGGGGCTTTGAAACGGTCAGCTACATCTTGGATGGACGGTTAGAACACAAGGACTCGGAAGGTCATGCTGGATTACTTAATCCCGGTGACGTGCAGTGGATGACCGCAGGGGCGGGAGTCATCCATTCCGAAATGCCGGAGGCAGAATTTATCCGCACGGGTGGAAAACTCCACGGCATTCAGCTCTGGGTTAATCTGCCCCAACAGGACAAAATGATGGCACCCCGCTACCAGGAAATTCCGTCAGCTCAAATTCCGGTAGCTCAAACCGAGAATGGTGCTGTAACCGTGCGGGTGATTGCAGGAGCAGCGCTGGGAGCAACGGCGGTGATTGAAACGCGCACGCCGATCGTCTATCTGCACTTCACGCTCCAGCCCGGTGCCACGATCGTTCAACCTGTGCCCAAAGAATACAATGCCTTCGCCTATGTGCTGGATGGCTCTGGTTTGTTTGGTGCCGAGCAAGAGCCAGGTGAGGATGGGCAGATGGTGATCTTTGCGCAGGATGGTAATGAAGTGACGATCGCCAATTCTGCTGAGGCTCAACACCCTCTCGACCTCTTATTAATCGCAGGTGTACCGCTCAATGAACCTGTAGTACGCTATGGCCCTTTTGTGATGAACACTGAAGCCGAAATTATTCAAGCGATCGACGACTACCGAAATGGAAGGATGGGACATATCCATGCTTAATACACTGCAACATCGGATTAATCAACATCAGCTCTTGAGTCAGCTCCGCCTGAAGCTGCTGCGTCTGCACAAGCTATTGCTAGACACAGAGCGAGTGACCTACGAGCAGGTGCGGGGGCAGGTTTCCAGGGGCGAACTGTTGCAACTCGTGATTAGTCACGATCAGTTTGCTTGGCTACACCCGCTCTCGGCACAGATTTTGCGCATTGATGAGCTGCTCCATGCAGATGAGCCGATTACGCCTGAGACGATCGCTGCTCTTGTTGTAGAGGTTCATACGCTGCTCACCCCAGAAGAGCTAGGAGCAGAGTTTGCGATGAAGTACGATGCCGCATTGCAACGCAATCCCGATGTGGTGCTGGCTCATGCTGATGTGGTGACGCTGCTAGCTGCTAAAGCCCAGCGATAAGGCAATTCTGCTCGTCCAGGTTAATTTAATCGGGACGAGCAGCTTCTGCAATGGACGAGAGCAAACCGCTTGAATCAGCAGAGCAGCGGCATTTGCAGAAGACGCAATCCTGCCAAAAGCATTCAATCTGCAAACTGCCTGACTGGATCGTCAAGGTTCACTACAAGTCTTCTGGATGAGGCGGAGTTGGAAAGGTAGGACCAGGTTCAAGAGTGTTGGAATTTGTATTGGCGGAACCCTGTAGCACTCCCGAATGAAGCGATCGATCGTGAGTAACGTCTTCACCACCTGCAATCTTGTTCAGATCTTGCTCACTCAGCGGTTCTTCATCAAGACCGTTATGGAGTGATTCATTGGGCTTATCTGAAGTAGACATTGGACTCCTCCTGTATAGGTTGAGGGCAATTGCATGGCACTCAAGTTAGGTTAAATCAGATTATTTGGATGCTGCTCTAACTATGATCGAAAAGCGATCGGCAAAACAGGCTTTCAAATAATTCTGCTAGCTACGTGACATTTATTTTTATAATACCAATTTAAGACCCAAACAGGGCGGATGATTTTCGAGAGCCGCGCTCTGCGCGGCTCTCGAAAATCATCCGTCGCCTCATCAAGTTGAATTGGTATAAGAATACTCGCCATCCAGCCATCCCGACCTAGCCATTCCCCAACAGTACTCCCCAACAGTATTCCCCAACAGTATCCACCTCTCAGCTCAACCCCAACTTTGACGGGTAAAATATTTGAACCGCCTGATCCTCATACAAAGTTTTGGCAGCATAAAGTTTTGGCGGCATAAAGTTTTGACGACACAATTCCAGAATAAGTATTTGGCACCTTAAAGCCTATGGTTTACGCGATCGATTTTGGCACAAGCAATACGGTAGTGGTACGGTGGAATCCAGTCATGCAGCAGGCGGAAACCCTAGCGCTGGGAAATCTCTCGATTAAAATGGGGAACAATCCGCCTCTGATTCCGAGCTTGCTGTACGTCGAGGATGCGCTGAAAGGTGAAGTGATTGCGGGTCAGAAGGTACGCGATCGAGGTCTCGATCTGAGTAATACTCCCCGCTTTTTCCGTAACGTCAAGCGCGGCATTGGTGCGGAAATTCAGGGCTTTTTACCAGAACTAGATGGACAGTCCGTAACGTTTGAACAGGCAGGGCAATGGTTCTTGAGAAGCGTGATTCAAGAGCTTCAGGCGCTTGATCCTAACCTCGATTCCCTGGTGTTTACGGTACCTGTAGATAGCTTTGAAGCCTATCGGCTGTGGCTGACGCAACTCTGTAAGTCTTTGCAGATTGAGCAGGTGCGGATGCTAGATGAGCCAACTGCTGCCGCATTGGGCTATGGATTAGAGCATCAGGGGACGCTGCTGGTTGTGGACTTTGGCGGCGGCACGCTGGATTTGTCGCTGGTGAAGCTGGAAAGCTCGGCCCAGGCAAGCCCTAAGCCTGTAGGATTTTTGCTAAAGTGGGGCAAAAAAATCCTGGAGGACTCGACCCAGCGACCGAAATTGGCGCGTGTGCTGGCAAAGGCAGGACAAAACTTGGGCGGAGCCGACATTGATAACTGGCTGGTCGATTATTTTGCCCAAACTCAGGGGCTAAAGGTGTCGCCGCTGACATTGCGCCTTGCCGAACGGCTGAAGGTGCAGCTTTCTCAACAGCCGCAAGCCACAGAGATCTATTTTAACGATGAAACCTTCGAGAGCTATGAGCTGCAATTAGACCGCGATCGCTTCACCGCCATCCTCCAGACTCATCAGTTTTTCGAGCGCCTCGATGAATCCATGACTCAGGTGTTGCAGCAAGCTCAGCGCCAAGGGCTGACAGCTGATGATATTGATGCGGTGCTGCTGGTGGGCGGCACCGCCCAAATTCCGGCAATCAAAACCTGGATTGAGCAATACTTCCCGACTGAAAAGATTCGATCGGATAAACCCTTTGAGGCGATCGCTCAGGGCGCACTGCAAATTAGTCAGGGTATAGAGGTAAAGGATTATCTCTACCACAGCTACGGCATTCGCTTTTGGGATCGGCGCAATAATTGCCATGCTTGGCATCCCATTATCCAACCAGGGCAGCCTTACCCGATGCTCAACCCGGTTGAGCTGAGACTGGGTGCCTCTATAGAAAATCAGCCTAAGATTGAGCTGGTGATGGGTGAACTAGGAACAGAGGGGGATACCACTGAGGTGTACTTTGAGGGCGATCGTTTAGTGACTAGAAAAACAGCAGGTAAAAAACCTGTGGCGAAATCGCTAAACGAACAAAACGAGGGACAAACGATCGCTCGACTTGACCCTCCAGGATTTCCAGGGAGCGATCGGGTAAAGGTCTTGTTTCGAGTTGATGAATCTCGTTTTCTAAGAATTACCGTCGAAGATATTTTAACTGCTCGAACGTTAATCGATAACTTCCCCGTGGTGCAGCTCAGTTAATCATGCGCTAGTCACGCACGACAACCGGAGTTCCCACTGATGCCCAGTTAAATAGCCACCGCGCATGATCAACGGCAACATTGACGCAGCCATGGCTGACCGGAGTGCCAAAGTTCCGATGCCAGTAGGCTCCATGGATCGCATAACCGCCATCATAGTACATCGTATAGGGGACATCAGGCACATCATAGTCATCGCCCTGCATCCGGGTGACGCGCAGCTTATCTTCGATCGCGAAGGTACCCGTTAGCGTCGGGTGTTTGTCGGTACCCGTAGAGACAATAACGGCATAGACGGGCACGTTACCTTCCCAGGCAACTAGGCGTTGAGTTGTCACATTAACTTCAATCCAACGATCGCCCGACTGCCGCAGACTAGCAATTTCCTGGGCTACACCCTGCGCCTGTACCGGAGGCGTAAGGCTGCTCACCCAAATCTCTGGCATTCCCAACGCCAAGCCCAGCACTGCTCCGCCACCCCAAAGGCTCAATTGATATAAGCGCTTACATACCTGACGATTCATGACTTCACCTAAAAACTTTTTGCTTAAAAACTTTTCGTCCGAAAAACAGTCGTGGTATTCCGGTATAGCGCTACGCGCTTAGACCCAATGAGTTATTTTTTGAGCGCGGCGCTCAAAAAATAACTCGTCTTAACTCAATTACGTAATGCCATAATGACTTTTGAGGACTACCCAAACACTGTGACTGTCTTAAGTTATTTGTGCCCAAAGTAGATAAGCCCGTAGCACAACGACAGGAAATTGTTCTACGCTTCACCCCAGATAGCTCTAGATATAGCAGCAACTACAGGCTGAGCGAAATGGGTTTCATACAATCAATTAGAAAGTAGAGTAAATCTTCATGATTAATGGAAATGGTGTATGGATACTCTAATCTGCTGTTCATCTGCCTAACGCTAAATCAAGCCGCTGCTGGGCAGTGTTTAGCGCCGCCTCTGGCGTACTTTTTTGTAAGAGAACCGATTCGATCGCCCGACCCAAGTTCTCAGAAACGCGATTGTAGCCGGGAAAGATGGGGCGCGATCGCCCATACTTTGCCTGTTGCAGAAAGACGTTTAGCACAGGCTGTTTGGCAATGAACTCCTGATAGGCAGGGCTTTGACGAGACTTGAGGTTGACGGGCAGGTAGCCTGTGCCCAGCGCCCACTCCGTCTGAAACGATTCGCTGAGGACATACTCGGCGAAGACTTGCGATGCCTGCTCTTCGGCGATCGTAGTTTTGAAGATAAACAAATTTTCTCCCCCGATGCTGGTCGCAGGTTTCATGCCTATGGGGATAGGCATGACGGCATAATCAATTCCTGTGTCCTGCAACTGTCCGAGCGTCCAAGGGCCTGTAATCTGCATGGCGACTTTGCCCGACAGGAAACCGTCTAGCTCGTAGCCCCGCTCAGGTTGGGAAAGAACAGCCGAACCTTCACTAATCAAATCTTGCCAGAGTTGCAGGGCAGCGATCGCCCCCGAATTGTCAAGCTGGACTTGAGTTGAGGCGTTCTGTAGGTCTTGCGCCACTAATTCGCCACCGCCGCTCCACATGAAGGGCAGCCAGGTGAATACCGTCCATTCCCCTTTGCCTAGGGGCAGCACTATTCCGTGCTGATTTTTTTCAGGAATCGTGAGCTTCTGGGCGACCCGTCGCAGATCATCCCAGGTTTTGGGAATCTCTGTCACTCCAGCGGCTTGAAATAGGCTAGGACGATAAAAAATGCCGACATTATTGACATCAAAGGGGATTGCCCAGGTGTGACCTTCCAGAGCGATCGCTTCCTGCAATGCCGGATCAATTTCAGCCTTCACGGGGCTGCGATCGAGCCAATCTTCCAGCGGCCGGATGGCATCAAGCTCCACAAGCTGTCCGGTGATCATGGGCGCATACCACAGCATATTGGGCGGCGCGTTGCCGACCACAGCCGAGAGAATCTTGGGTATCTGCTGGTCGCCTTGCCCAACGTAAAGCGATTCCACTTGAATTTGCGGATGAGCCTGGTTGAATCGATCCACCAATTTTTGCAGCACATCTCGATTGGGGGGCGGATTCACGCCGTGCCAGAGGGTGAGGTGAACTGTGTTGGGATCAGTAGGGTTGAGAGCTTTGCCCGAATCAGCCTGACAGGCTAAGAGTCCCAGGAGGCAGGCATTCAGAAAAATCACGAAGAAAACTTGCCTAAAGACTCCTAACTTTTTCACCATGTTGCCGTTAATTTAGACTCTGCTTTAACAGCATAATTGCAGCCAGCAGCAAGGAACGAATTCATTAGGCTAGAGCTAAATCCACCATTTTTTCTAGAGTCTGAAGCAGCATTTGCTCATTATAGGGCTTGGAGAAATAGGCATCTGCTCCCAGATTTTCGGCGATTTGACGGTGCTTGCGGCTGCTGCGAGAAGTTAGCATGGCAACCGGAATTTGACTAAAGGCAGGATCAGATTTGAACCGCGCTAAAAAGCCGTAGCCATCCAGTCGAGGCATTTCGATATCGCAAAAGACAGCCTGAATCTTCAGACCCGCCGTGAGCTTATCGATCGCATCCTGACCATCCTTGGCTTGAGCCACCTGATAGCCTGCTTTTTGCAGCGTCAGAGCCAAGAAACGGCGCACGTTAATGGAATCATCGATGATCAGCACCGTGGGTCTCCGTTCTGAGGCAGGTTGTAGCAGATTGCTGGCTTCAGCTTGCGCAGAAGACTCTGGGATCAGGTGCCGCTGATAGCTCGAAATCCAGTGCAACAGCTCTGAGGTACTGACCAACGGCACCACGCGACCATCTCCCAAAATCGTGCAGTTGGCGAAACCGGGCGGTAGAGGCAGTCCGCCTTCCACCTTGCGGATAGCGACCTCCTGCTCTCCCCAACAGCGATCGACCTGTAGCCCAATTTTACGATCGCCTTGTTGAACTACCAGCACGGTCGGGACGCTGATAGTCGTCGGCAACTCCATCTCGTCAAACTGACGAGGACGGTGAAACTTGAGCCATTGAGCAAGGTGAACAAGCTGCACAATCACGCCATTTTTAGAAAAGGCTTCACCGCTGGGCGTGTGCAAAATAGCTTCAGGCTGCAATACCAGCGTTTCTTCAATGACATCAATAGGGAAGGCAAGGGGCATCTGCTTGCATTCAGCCAATAAAACACGAGTGACCGACAGCGCAAAGGGAACCGAGAGCGTGAAAGTAGTGCCCACTCCCGGATGGGTGCTGACCGTGATGCTACCCTGAATTTGTTTCAGGCGATCGCGCACGACATCCATCCCCACGCCGCGTCCTGAAAGAGCGGTCACTTGGCTACTCGTGCTAAATCCGGGTTCAAAGATCAGAGAAACTAGCTCTTCATCGGTGGCGGTTGCCAGCAGGCTTTGGTCAAGACCCATCTGACCCGCACGAGATCGAATCTTATCCACGGCGATACCCTCGCCATCATCGCGAACGGTAATCACCATGCGATTTTTTTGCCGCACAGCGCGAATTTCTATTGTGCCTTTATCTGGCTTATTGCGTTTTTTCCGAATCTCAGGCATTTCGATTCCATGATCAAATGCATTCCGAATCAAGTGCATCAACGGTTCACTGAGAGATTCAAGAATATTGCGATCGACCAAGGTATTTTCGCCATAAGTTTGCAATTCTACGAGCTTGCCATACTGCAATGACATTTCTCGTACCGATCGGGGAAATCGATCGATGACATCTGAGAGGGGTCGCATCCGAATTTGGCTCAATTTTCTTTGCAACTGCTGCGCGGTTTTATTGAGTTCGCGCGCGGCCATATCCGTGTCTTCTAATGTTAAATCCAGGTCATTATTGGCTTCCTGAATCTGGACGATCGTTTCCATCACTTCTTGAGACAAGAGATGGGTCTCATCATATTGATCCATTTCAAGCAGGTCAAAGCCGTTCGACTCGATAAGCTTGACGGGCTGAGAGGGTGCAAAATCAGTATCCCCAGCGGGCAGAAGTGCTGGCTGCTTCTGAGTCGGATCTACCCTAAACTCTCCACCCGACGACCGGACCATTTGGTCATAGGCATCTCGAAGCTGGGTGTTCGATCGTTCTAAAAACTCAATGCGATCGCCTAAGGCGCGGAGCAGACTACGCGATCGGCTGAGATTGAGATTCAATCCGCTGCGGGCAATCAGCAGTTCACCCAATAGATCATTCAAATGATCAAGATGCTTAACGGGAACCCGAACTGAGTTTTCCTGAGTCTCTTTAGCAGGTTCTTTGGCAGATTCTTTAGGAAAACTAGACGTAATACCGATCTCAAATCTTTGAAAATCGGCATCTTGTTCTGACTCTGCTGGCGGCTGTCTTGATGGGTTAGAGCTTGATGGGCTAGAGCTTGACGGGTTAGAGCTTGATGGGTTAGAGCTTGACGGGCTAGGACTAAAGATCAGCTGATCTAGCACTGAGGGAGTCGCTGGGGATGAGGCACTTTCCGACAACTCATCGGCTGAAGCCTCTAATAAAATTTCTGGAATCGAAAATTCTACGATCGAAGGCTGACTCAGCTCAGCCGCAAGAAATTCTTCCACAGCTATCGGTACTGGCTCTGTTGAAAGGCTAGAAACAGAGGATGCATCTGTAAAGCCCTCTAACTCGGTAGGCAGCAAGTCGAGATGCCCTGAAAAAACCAGGGCTTGCGATCGCCGCCATGCCTGAAGCGCTGCTTCTGCCAACACTTCAAGCCGCTCTGGAGGAGAAGCTTCTAAGTGCTGCAAAATGGATTCGCAGAGGGCAGTGAATCTCTGAAGTTGCAGCATTTCACCCAGCGCCGCTAGTTCCTCGGCTAACGTTCCTAACGCAGAATGTAACGGTTCGGTGAGTTGCCCATTTTGACCATCTAGCAAAGTCTCTAGCTGCTGTAAACAGCTCTCCACCTCTGTCTCAAACAGCAGGGGAACAACGTCTTGCCCTTCTTCCATCCCCAGGATCGATCGCGCATCTTCGTCATCGGGATCGCCCAGACGATCGTGAAGCTGATCAAACACCGGAGTCACTTGGGCTGCGATCACCTGCCAATCAACCGATTCATCGGATAGCTCTAGGCGATCGGAGGTCAGCACATGCCCCAAATTGCCCACGGCATTGAGCAGGAGACCCTCTAGTTCTGCGTCGATCTCAACCTCGCGCTGAATTTTTAGAACTTTCAAACCATCTTCTAGCCGATGGGCGAGCTGATTGAGCAGTTGGAATCCCATCATGCCAGCACCGCCTTTAATGGAATGGGCGGCTCGTAATGCAACATTGATACTTTCAATATCCACTCGGCAATCTGCAATACCCAAAAATGTGGTTTCTAGCGTCTCCAGATATTCTTGCGCTTCGTCTAGAAACTGATGTTGAATTTCCCGCTCTCGCTCATCTTTCATGTTAGTTTCCTAATTCCTAACCAAGGTTAAAGGCTCCGACAGATTCTTGTAGCTCCTGAGCGATCGCCGATGTTTGGTGAATAGCAACAGCAACCTCGCGGGACGATTCAGAGGTGCGCTCGGAGGTCTGAGCCACTTCTTTCATGAGGTGTGAAATGACCTCAGAAGTCTCTACTTGGGCGATCGTGGCTTCTGAAATGGACTGCACGAGTTGATCAATGCGATCGGATACTGCAAAGATTTGATTTAAGCTTTGCTTGGCGTTTTCCACCAGGTGCGTTCCTTCCACCACCTGAGTCGTGCTTTGCTCCATTGCATTCACCACCAACCCAGTTTCGCGCTGAATGTTAGCCACAATCTTTTCGATCTCTTGGGTTGCCGTTGCCGATCGCACCGCCAGTTCTCGCACTTCTTCGGTGATGACCGCAAAGCCCTGACCTTCCTCCCCAGCACGAGCGGCTTCAATCCCCGCATTGATCGCCAGCACGTTCGTCTGAACCGCAATTTGGTTAATCATTGAAACCACTCTAGAGATCTGTTGAGACGATTCTCCCAAACGCTTCACTTTCTTCGTGGTTTCGCCTACCGTCTCGCGCAAGCCCAAGATGTTTTGAGCCGTTAGATCCATTGCCGCCTTTCCAGCTTCAGTGGTGGCTGCTGCCTGCCGCGCCACCTCGGTTGCCTGATGGGCGCTTTCAGATACGGCATAAATCGACTGATTCATTTGCTCGATCGAGGTGAGAATCTGAGTCGTTCCAGCCGCCTGCTGCAATGCCTCCTCTGCCAGATGGCTAACAGACTGCTCATTTCGTCCTAAGGCAAGGTTGACCTGCTCGGCAGAGTGTTTGACCTGGGTAACAATTTGCCGCAAGTTTTCAATAATAGCGTTGAAAAAGTCCGCAACTGTACCTATCTCTCCCGCAGTCACTTCTGCCCGCACTGTCAGGTCTCCACGGGTCGCGCCTTCTACGTGATCAAGCAGTTCAACAAGCTGCATTTGCAAATCTTCTCGCTGCTGTCTCTGTTCTTGGGATAAGGTTTCGGCAAATAGGCGCGCCTGCTCCTTTTCAACAAATAATTTGCTCTGCTCTAGCGCAAATCCCAACTGAGTTGCCACCTGACGCAGTAAATTAATTTCACTCTCATGCCAGTGTCGAGGTCTAGAACATTGGTAGACAATCAGCAGACCCAAAAGCTGATCTGCAACAATGATCGGAGAAACTAGACTTGCCCGTGCTTGCAGAGATTCAAGCTGTCTGATGTAGCACTCTGTTAAGCCTGCTTCATAGATGTTGGCGATCGCCTTAATTCGTCCATCTTTATAAGACTGGGCGTACTGCTGAGCAAAACAAGGATCGTCAATGAAAGTGCCCAAAATAGGGAACCATTCCTTTCCAGCCGATTCAGCAACGACCCTACCGCCCCAGTGCTCGTCAAATAAATAAATCACCGCCCGATCGGTTTTCAAGGCTTGCCGAGTTTCTTCCAAAGCGGTGTTAAAAATGGTAGGGCGATCGACAGATTCTCGAATGCGAGACACAATCTTGCTGATTCGACGCTCCTGATCAGCCGTATCTTTGAGCAAAAATTCTGAAGCCGCAACGCTATCTGCCAACTCATTGAATGAGGAGGTCAGCTCTCCGACTTCGTCTTTGGCGAAAATCTCAGCTCTGGCTTGGCGATCGACGGTAAACCGTTGAGTAACCCGCCGCAATGCTTCAATTGGGTTAACAATCGATCGCCCTAGAAGCATTGCCAGCAGGATATCTGCGGTGATGACAACCGAGGCAACGGCTAGCTGAAGCAGCAAACTGTTTTGCAACATTCGATTCAGGTTGGCTTCAGAAGTGCCCCGCACCAAAACGGCGATCGGTTTCTCCTGAAAGTTATTGAGGGTCTTTGTGGCAACCGTGTAAGTTTGCCCTTCAATTTCGGCGCGACTGACCACCTGTCCTTCTGCTAATGTCCTTTGCAACAGCTCAGGTTTAGGCAATTCCATTCCTTTTTTTGCCAAAGCTAGATTCGATGAGTCACCCAAAGCAAGCGCCGTTGACAGCGCAAATTCTCCGTTTGCCTGACGTTGATATACGGCGCTATAGCCATTACCAAAAGCTTGCAGTGCTCCTTCGACGATCGCCAGCTTATCATTCACGATATCCCCTGCCACGAGCGCCCCAATCACCTCACCATTGTCAGGGTCTTTCACAGGTGTAATAACATAGCGAATCAGCGCATTCTTTTCTCTAAATCCATTGGGCAGCGGCGGATTTTCATTCTTGAGTTCTGCCAAGCTAACAATGGCATTCGCCTTGATTTGACGCGGGTTAGCAAGCACCGTGCTTACCAGACCTTCTGGATCGAATTTGTCTCCAGTGCGGTTTCGGTTAGCGTTGACAACAATGCGTGAATTAATATCCACCAAGGTTGCATATTCAATGTTTTGAGCAGTCACCTCGTTGGTCAAAATAGCTTTAAGGCGATCGTAGAGCTGAGGCGAAAGGGTTCGCCCGTTAGCTGACTCTTTGGCAGCTTCGATAACAATAGAATTGTCAGACTGACCTCGAAAACCAAACCCCATTTGGTTAACTTTGATGTTATACCCAATGTCAGTAGCTGCTAATTCGGCTTTTGCCTGGTTCGCCAGCTGAGCGCGTCCCCCCTGAATAATCAGCCAGGAGCCTACACCCACCAGCCCCAAAACTGAAATCAACTCAGAGCAAAACAATGCCAAAAGCTGCTTGCGGCGAATGGGTAGATTGTAGAACCAGCGAAGCCTCGAAGATTCTGACAAGGCTCTTGATCGGGTTTTGGAGCGCGCGTCTGGAGAAACAACAGCAGGATTGTTGCGATACCCTCTTGATGGACTTCGATCGCTATGATTTCGATCGCTGGGGCTGCCAATTTGCTCTGAGGCGAGGTCTGAATCAGCCCTCAGGGTGTCTTCCGATCGTAGAGGCTCAGGTGAAGTGGAAACGGGGCGTGGCTGAGTAGTCATAGGAACGCTGTTTATCTTAAGTGCTAATAATTTTTTGTGCTGATAGCGGCGTCAGGCGTACAAAGCGCAACTTCTGAACGCAACTAACGGGAAGCCAGATCGGCGTAAGGCTAAACAAAAACTGGGTCTCGAAAAACAGGCGAGTGAGCGATCGCCCCTCCATCCAAAACCAGAAGAATCTCCTGCGCTTCCTGCTGTTGCAGCACGTATCCTTTTAGATAGGGAAGCAACGAATGGGCGACCTGTCCTGCAGGTGGCTGAATAGAATTAGCCTCTAAGCGAATGGTTCCCTCCACTTGATGTACGGCTAGTCCCAAAGACACTGAATCAACCTGCATTAGAATCAGCATGTACTGCTCATCGCTGATGTCTAGCACAGCCAGTCCAAAGAGCTGTGCTAGATCGATTACCCACATGACCCGATTCCGACGATTGGTCAGCCCTACCATACAGGGAGATACGTTGGGCATGGGAGTGATCCGTCGGCTAGGTAGAATCAGCGTCTCCTGCACATGCTTCATGGACAAAAGAGCAGAGACTTGACCCACTCTAAACCGGAGATAGGCATCACCCGTCATTTGAGGAACCAGCACCGAAGAATTAGCCATGTTGTTCTACAACGGATTGAACGGTCGAAATAAGCTGTTCTCGCGTAAAGGGTTTTGTGATGTAGGCATTGGCTCCCTGTCGCATTCCCCAGAGGCGATCGATTCCCTGATCCTTAGAGGTGCAAATGATGATGGGCACGCTTGCGGTTATGGGATTTTTTCTCAAACTACGACATAGCTCAAAGCCGCTCATCCCCGGCATCACCACATCAGTCACGATCAGATCCGGCTTACATTCAATTGCCTTACTCAAGCCTGTTTGGGCATTATTTGCGCTAATGACCGAGTAGCCCCCACCGTGAAGATAGTGGCTCATTAGCTCCCGCTCAGAGGGGGTATCTTCTACAACTAAAATTGTGATTGTCAAAGTAGCATTCATCTAAAATATTGAGTTCCTAACGTGGATAAAATGTGGCTAAACAGAAATCGTCATGAGCGCCACAGCTTGCGCTAAGACAGATGCTTAAACACGGTTTTAACAAGATCCGATTGAGAAAAAGGCTTTGTCAAATATCCCGATGCCCCAACTAGCTTGGCTCTGGCGCGATCGATCAGTCCGCTATTGCTGGTCACCATAATAATCGGCGTGGTTTTGAAGCTACGATTTCGACGAAGCAAAGAGCAAAGCTCATAGCCATCCAGCCCCGGCATATTGATATCTAGCAAGATGAGGTGGGGCTTGCAGCGAACAATCTGCATCAGTGCCCGCACTGGGTCATTAATGAGAACGGTCGAAAAACTCTGATCGTCTAAGTAGGCATTGATTGTCTTCAGAATAGTTGGACTGTCGTCAATACAGACGATCGTATGAACCGATTTACTAGAAAGTCCAGAAGGGAGCCTCGTCGCTGAAGCGCCCATGTTTTGCATGGTGCTCGTCCTTACCGCAAGCTGGCGAGCGACATCTGAAATAGTGTAGGATTCAGCGGCGATCGCTGCTGATTGGCTCACAGGTAAGCCGACTTCTGGCAGTTGACGCTGCTGTAGGCGCTTCTGAAACCGCTCCAGCAGTTCTTTCAAATTGATTTGATGCAGCTTCAGAAACTCATTCAAACAATTTTCTTGAAACTCGTAACCCTCAATTTTTTCACAGAGCAGTGACTCAAAAACCTCTCTGACTAAACCTTCAATAAGCCCATGAACCTGTGCAGGCTTGAGATACTGCTGATTTACCAGCCAGCAAATCGCCTGGTAGTCTCGGCTAGGGTGAATAAGATTTGTCGCATCTGATTTTTCTGCATTCGCACCTGATGCATCTATGCGTCTGGGTACCTCACTTCTGGGTGCCTCGCTTCTGGGTGCCTCGAAAGACAAGCGAACCTGCATCCGCACAGCGCTAATAAGCGACGGAATCTGAAGACTCAGGCGGCGAAGGTGGCGATCGAGTTTCCCCAATGGATCAATCGAACTAGATGCGTAGACAAGATCGCCCCGCTCCAGATAAATGAACCAAGATACAGCTTGACTGAAAACGCACAAACATCCACTTGCCTGCCGCTCAATTAGCGGTAAAAGCAAAGATTCCAAGCTCAACGCTCCAGAGGACTTTTCCACGGGAACACTCTGCATTCAAAGTTCCTCACCCTTCATTTACAACACCCTAATTGCCTTAGCCCAAGAAATGGCAATCAACCTCCTAATCCACTGCTCATATCTCCACCTAGGTTTGAGCAATAAACATAGTCAGAGCGTAGCCATTCAGTATTGATACTGAACTGGCTTAAGCTGTCGTCTAAAAAAGTACAGAGACAGTGAGATGAGAAGTAAATGTATAATCACGTAACATTGTTGAGCAGGCCTGTGGTTATACCTATTCTTCATGAAAGCTTTAATTTAAATCTGGCTCACTTTCTAAATTAACAACTAGAGAATTTCGTCTGTTTTGCCCAAATAAAATGAGGTTTGCTATTTTTTGAGCGATCGTTCCTCAAAATAGATGCTTTAACAAGAGAATGTTGGAAAATTTCTTGCTAATAAAGTCAAGAAACGTATTTAACACTCAAGTTTTTAATTTTTCTCCGGTAAATTATTAAAAACTAGAAATTGAATTTTTAATGAAGGCACAGTAAAACATATTTGTTTGATATAAAGACGTGCTTCTGGGCAGTGCTCTACGCAAAATGAACCAAGCTGTTGCATATTGAGCATTGCAGAGTCATGGTGCAACCTCTCAAGGATGTCAGATTCAGCGAAGTGTATTCTATTCCGCTGCCATGAACGCTCATTTCTGGCTTGCTATTTTTGACTCGCTTTCTATAAATTTATGAATGCCCAGGGTTGATATTGGATAGTGTTGGGGAATAGAATAACAGGCAGTTTACGTAAGTAAGACCTACCAAAGTAAGCTTTAGTCAAAATGCTCAGTAGAGATCTTTCCCAACAAAGTGACGACAGCCATAACCTGTTGGCGGTGTAAACGTGGGGAAACGCGGGATTGTCGAGAAATTCATTACGTTAAGAGAGCAAAATGCCTTGATTACTCAAAAATCCGCAGAGCAACTTGCGGATTACATTCAAAAAGAGCAGATAATCTTACTAAAACAGAGTGTCCAGGAGTGGAACATCTGGCGCGATCGCCATCAGACAATTGGGGTGGATCTATTTCAGGTTGACCTCAGCAATGCCGATCTTGCAGGTGCGAACCTCATAGAAGCAGACTTGCGCCAAGCTCAGCTTGCCAATGCATACCTGTCTAATGCTCAACTGGCAAACGCCTATCTTGTGGGAGCATGCTTGATGGCAACTGACTTGAGCGAAGCTGATTTACAAGGCGTAGACCTTAGCCTAGCTCACCTTCAGGGAGCCAACCTTGCCAGGGCTGATTTGCGTTTAGCCAATCTTCGTGGGGCAAGTCTTTGTGGTGCAGATCTACGAGGAGCCGATCTAAGTTTTGCAGATTTGCAGTTCGCAGATTTCAGCCTTGCCGACTTGCGAGGAGCCGATTTGGGTGAAGCTAACCTAAGTGATGCCAACTTTAGCCATGCCCTGGTTGACCGGACTTTGTTTTGCAACAATCAAGGACTCACCCTAACTCAAAAAAATTACCTCAGTTCGCAGGCCGCAATCTTTCAAAACTGAATCGTTCAAGATGATCTGCCTTTCATTAAGGTTCAGGTTGAATCCAGATATAGTCGGCGATCGCTCCCTGCTCTCCTTCTTCCAGGACTTCATCGTCAGGGTTGAGCAGGATCGATCGCTGTTGAAAGCTGCTTCGCATTCGTCGTGCCACGCGACTAGGAATACCGTCACCATAAGCAATATGCCCTTGCCCCACCAGCACAATCACCTGGTAGTCGGGGTGAGTTTTCAGAAAGCTAGCAATGCTGTCTGCCATCGTTTCATCCCATAAAACCTGAGCCTGAAAGAAATAGTCAAAGTTGCCGCTGACGCTCCGCCCTTGGTGAATTGCCTCATAGACTTGCTGAATCCTCTGACGATAGGCTGCATTACTGAGATCAATTTCTGATATTGCCGGAATCCATTGGCGATCGCCCGCCTTCAAAGACTCTAGCCCCTGCCGTGCCACCTGCCGCGTAATCTCAGTCGGCGTATTCAGCGCCAGCATCGGAAGCTGCTGGGCTTGAGCAAACCGCAATACGGGCGCGTAATATTCCCAAGGAAATCCCCAGCGCTGCTGATATTGGCTGCGCTGTTGCAATTCGGTTTCGCTGATAGCCCCGGCAAGATATTGATCTAGCACAACTTGATAGGGAGGCTGAAACATCTCCAGAGCGATCGCGATCGGGGTGTCATGGCGGGCGTGTAGTGACTGAATCAGCTCTAACTGCGCCTGATGGTCGGCAGGGTTGTCGTGGGTTTCGCCCAGATAGACGACGCTAGCTTGCACCAGATCCTCAAGGACGATATCGGCGTTAAGGGCTGTGCCATGGGTCGATCGCCAAGGAGAGGAGGAATCCGCGATCGCTGGAGCTGTCCACAGAAAAGAACCTACAAGCAGGTATGTTAACGCCCAGGCACATAATTTCATGGTTCCATTCTAGCGGTTTTCCCAGCGGTCAATTTCTTGCCGGACACTCATACCGATTTTCAGGGCTTCATTCAAAAGCTGTCCATACTCGTTCGCCTGATGGTTAATCTGCAAGTTTTGCAGGGTTGCCAAGTGAGTCTCAATGTGGGTAAACAGCTCATGCCGACGCGCCACAAACTGGTGGTGTTTTCTGAGAATCCGCTCTGTCATAAGAGCGGAGATTAAGCTTTCACGGGTAGCACTCAAAGCCGTAAAAATTTCATTTCGATCGATCAATTCTAATCGAGGCGTGGTCAGGGTCGATCGCTGTACCGAACTAAGCTGATCAATGATATGTACTGCCTGAATAATCTCATTATGTTTATCAACTTCATCGAGTAAATGAGCTAGCGACTTGAGCGGCTTACCCTGAATTCTCATATAGAGATTCCAGCCAATGAAGAGGGCGATCGCTATTGCAAAGTTCACTCCTAAAAACAGCAAAGTGCGGCTACCATCTTCCGTCAAAAGATTTAGCCCTTGAGCAATTACTAACCCCATCGGCAAGCAGAAAATTAAAATGATTCCGAATGCCAAAATTTCAGTTAGTAGGAGAGATCGCAGACGTTTTGGATCTTTGAGTGCAGAAGGTCGATAGACTCGACCCATAAAGGTGTCGCTAATTTCCAAACCTGTCAGATGTTCGAGTTCGCTGGGCGTAATTCGCAGCGTTTCTAGATCGGGTTGCATGAGCGATCGCCAGTCTGTTTGCTTACTTCATTAAATCCGCTCAATTAAATCCGCTTAATTAAATCCTAGGAGCGTTAGGAGCGATCGCCAAACCTGAGCATAGAAATTGCCCTCGATCGTGCGGAAAAGCTGGAAGGGTTCACCAGGCGCACCAAAGAAGGGGCGGAGCGTCCAGCCAAGCTGACTACCGACCAAAGCATACAGAATTAGCCAGAATTTCAATAGGCGAAGTCGCGTCCTCTGTAGCCCATCTTCTTTAGGAGCAATCGGCTTAAATTCACTAGCACCTGACTCAGATAAGCTGTAATTAGCAGAGGTTGAAATTGGCAACAATTCAGGTGCAAAATCATTAACGGGTGCCAATATCTTAGGAGGAACTGCTTCTGAAGCAATCTCGTTGGAGGCAAGTTTTAGGTCAAAAGTTTTGCTTCGAGAAATCGATCGCATTCCTTCATAAAATAGACGAATGCCAATAAATCCTGTGAGTGCAAAAATGCCCACATTTAGCAGCAGGAAAAAATTATAGTCACGGACTGAAATTAAGAAAAATAGCGTGATTGGCGCAAAGCTAAACAGCAAAACGCTAATTACTGAAACGGTGATCAGACTCAGCGCTGCATATTGACTAAAGCTGAGAGCTGAGCCAAATAGAATATCAAAAAAGAATAGAGCTGGCAAACAAATACTAAGCGTAATTAGGTATAAAGCAGGTAGCTTAACTGCCGATGCAATCACCTGGAGCCAGGTGCTAGATGCGCCAATAATCGCTCCGTAAATGGCAAAAAAAGTAGAGCTAGCAATCAACAGCGACGTAATCTTGCTCTCAACTCTAATCCCACGACGAATTTCATCTAAAAAGGTGGGGCGATCGCGCAACAGCGCAATCAACACTGCAAAATGCTTCATTGTGGCTCCTTCTGGCAGCAGTTACATTTTAGGATTCCCTTAAATTGAGCAGGAGAATCACGATCGGTCATGGGGTTGTGCTTCAAAAAATAACAGCAGGGAAAACATCGCCTGGATATGGGGCAATTGGCTGAGAAAATATCTGCCTCATGCCCTAACGACTACTGAAGTGCGCCCTGCTTGAATGCTACAGGTCAAACTGTGGAAATTTCGGATGGGAAGAGGCAGAAAAGCTATGCTGTCTAGATCAAAATTGCTGCAGTTAACTTACAGTCACAGAAATTTACAGCTTAATTGCTGAGAGTAACTCTCATTAGTGGCAAGTTTTAGTGATACTGTAGAAATTGGAAATTTTATAGATTTTTCCATAGACATAGTGGAGACAGTCAAAAAATGAGCAAGATCTCTAGGCGGGTGTTCCTGGCCGCTGGTTCAGCAATGGCAGCAGTAGCAGCCAGTGGAGTTACCTACAGAGCCACCGCACAAACGGGCGCGATTAATTTGTATTCATCCCGCCACTACGACACCGATCAAGAGCTATACGATAGCTTCATGCGAAAAACTGGCTTGAAAGTCAACTTGATTGAAGCGGAGGCAGATCCTCTGATCGAGCGGTTAAAGAGCGAGGGAGCCAACAGCCCAGCAGATGTATTTTTGACGGCTGATGTGGGTCGGCTTTGGCGCGCAAAACAGGATGGGCTACTGGCTCCGACCAACTCGGCTACTTTGCAATCGGCAATTCCTGCTGCTCTGCGCGATCCTGAAAACTTCTGGTTTGGCTTTTCTAGCCGGATACGGGTAATTATGTACAGCAAAGATCGCGTCAATCCTGCCGATTTATCAACCTATGAAGCTTTGACAGATGCGAAGTGGAGGGGCAAGATCTTGACCCGTTCCTCCACCAATGTCTACAACCAATCCTGGACAGCTTCTGTGATCGCCGTTCATGGTGCCGCCGACACAGAAGCTTGGGCAAAAGGGCTAGTCGCAAATTTTGCTCGTCCCCCTGAAGGAGGCGATACGCCACAAATTAAAGCAGTGGCAGCCGGAGTCGGAGATTTGGCGATCGCCAACACTTATTATCTAGCCAGACTTGCCAAGTCCTCTGACCCAGCCGAAAAAGCCGTAGCCGAAAAAGTAGGCGTGTTTTTCCCCAACCAGCGCGATCGAGGTGCCCATATTAACGTCAGCGGTGGTGGCATCGTCAAAACTTCTAAGAACCCAGCAGCAGCGGCACTGTTCCTAGAGCATTTAGCCAGTCCGGAGGCTCAAGCCATTTTTGCCAGCGGCAACAACGAGTATCCAGTGCTCAAAGGAACGCCGCTCGATCCGATTTTGCAAAGCTATGGCGAGTTTAAGTACGATCCGGTAAACCTGAGCCGCGTGGGTGAACTGGGCGCAGAGGCAACTCGGATTATGGATCGGGCGGGCTGGAAGTAGCGGGAAAAACTTGTAGCGTCTGATCCAGCGCCTGATCCAGCACATGACATCGGACGGTTGCCCCAATGCTGATCCGGTCTGGCGTACGGGCTTGAAGCTGCTGTCCAGAAGCCGTTTGCAGACGGTAGCAGTATTCTCGCCCTAGGAACTGGCGATCGCGTACCACCACTTCTCCCGCCGGATCTGGCTCTAACTTCAGGTCTTCCTGCCGAATCATCAGCTCTCCCGTTTCCGCAGCGGAGCCGCCGTGCTGACCTGCCATAACCTGGCTCACCGCAATCTGGCTTGCCATAAATTGCCCAATCTCGGTCTGCCAAAACTCTCCCTGTTGAAAGGCGGGCAAAAAGTTAGCTTGGGTGACGAACTCGGCAACAAATCGAGAATTGGGCTGGCGGTAGATCGTTTCTGGGGTGCCCCACTGCTCCAGGCAACCCTGATGCATAACGGCAACTTGGTCAGCGATCGCCAATGCCTCCTCCTGGTCATGGGTAACGAAAATCCCAGAGGTGCCCGTGGCTTTAAGGATGTCCCGTACCTCTTGGCGCAGATGCAGCCGCACCTGCACATCTAAATTGCTAAGCGGTTCATCTAGCAACAGCAGCGCGGGTCGGGGGGCAAGGGCGCGCGCCAGCGCCACCCGCTGCTGCTGACCACCCGACAGTTCATGAGGATAGCGATCGCCCATGCCTTTTAACCCCACGAGAGCCAGAGCTTCAGTGACGCGTTTGAGCTGTTCCTGTGGGGCACCGCCTCGCTGTTGCAGACCAAAGGCGATATTATGAGCGACGGTAAGATGAGGAAATAGCGCATAGTCTTGAAACACCATGCCGATATTTCGCTTTTCGGGCGGTGTAGCAAAACCCAACCTGGCTACAGGCTGTCCTAACAGGTGAATCGTTCCAGATTGGGGCTGTTCAAAGCCAGCAATCAGGCGAAGCAGCGTAGTCTTGCCACAGCCCGATGGCCCCAGAAGCGCTAATATATCGCCTTGGTGGAGCGTCAAGGTTATCCCTGCGACCGTGAGAGTAGATGACTGAGGGAATTGATGGGTGACATTTTCGAGCCTTAGAATAGCCGGGTTGTTCATGTTCTTAGAATATGTTCTATACAAAAATGATGTATGTGAAATGACAATAAAAATAGATGAGTAAGAGTCTTGGCTATTTCATTGAAGTATACAAAATAGTGATATTAAAATTACTCTAAAACCCTATGCAGCTTCAGAATAACTCACCTTGGGTACAGCATACCCCTAGAATTTGGATGATGCTGGTAGGAGCGATCGCCCTTCTCCTTTCCCTGCCCTTGATGTTTGTCATCAGCCATCTGTTTGGCAGACCGAGCGAAGTGTGGCAGCATCTCGCCACAACTGTTTTATCTGGCTATGTGCTCAACTCTTTGGGGCTAATGGCTGGGGTGAGTTGTGGCGTGATGGCGATCGGGGTGAGTACCGCAGCGCTAGTGACGCTATGCAGCTTTCCCGGTCGTCGCATCTTAGAATGGTCGCTGCTGCTGCCTTTGGCGGCTCCAGCTTACATCCTTGCCTACGTCTACACCGAAATTTTAGAGTTTTATGGCCCTGTCCAGTCTGGGTTAAGAGCCGTCACGGGCTGGCAAACCGTAACGGACTATTGGTTCCCCAACGTCCGATCCCTAGGTGGGGCGATCGTCATGCTGACGCTGGTTTTGTATCCTTACGTCTATCTTCTGGCGCGTGTGGCATTTTTAGAACAATCTGTTCATATGCTGGAAGCAAGTCGCTCCCTTGGCTGTAGCCCTTGGCGGAGCTTCTTGAAAGTGATCTTGCCTTTGGCGCGTCCAGCGATCGCGGCTGGCACGGCACTAGCGCTGATGGAAACCTTGAGCGACTTTGGTACGGTCGAATTTTTTGGAGTTGGCACCTTTACCACCGGGATTTATCGCACCTGGTTTGCCTTGGGCGATCGCTCGGCAGCCTGCCAGTTAGCGGCTTGTCTGATGGTGTTCATCTTTGGACTGCTGGCGGCTGAGCGATGGTTTCGTCAGCGGGCAAAATATTACCAAACCAGCAGTCGGCAGCCCTTCCCGCGCTACAGGCTGAGGGGAGTCAGGGCGGCGATCGCGCAAATTACCTGTGTTCTACCCATACTTCTAGGATTTGCGCTGCCTATGGCAATGCTGTTGAATTTATCCGTGAATAGCCTACAAAATGGAGAGATTACAGCCTCCTGGGAGTTTGCCAAACATAGCTTGATTCTGGCGGGTCTGACGGCAGGATTGGGGGTCGCGATCGCCCTGCTGATGACCTATGGCTTACGGCTATATCCTAGCCAAGGCATGAGTTTTGCGGTACGTTTCGCGGCGATGGGCTATGCAATTCCGGGGTCAGTGATTGCGGTCGGGGTGCTGGTGCCCATCGGTCAATTTGACAACGCGATCGATCGGTGGATGCAGTCCACCTTTGATATTTCTACCGGGCTGCTGCTCAGCGGGACGATCGCGGCTCTAGTGTTTGCCTATCTGGTGCGGTTTTTGGCAGTCTCCTTTGGCACGGTTGAATCTAGCCTGGGCAGAGTTAAACCTAGTCTGGATGAAGCGGCGCGATCGTTGGGATGTAGCCCTGTGCAGACTTTAGTGAAAGTGCATACGCCCCTGATCTCTGGCGGACTGTTGACCGCAGTGCTGCTAGTTTTTGTGGATGTGATGAAAGAACTTCCGGCAACCCTAATTGTGCGCCCCTTCAACTTTGACACGTTAGCCGTCCGCGTCTATCGACTGGCATCTGACGAGCGCTTGGCAGAGGCGGCGATTCCGGCATTGGCAATCGTTCTGGCAGGTCTGATCCCGATCGCGCTGCTCACCTGGCAGATTCAACAAACTCGCCGTTCTTTTGATTAAATCTATCACTCAATCCATGACTAACCCTGTAACCCAACTTATGACTAGATCCGTAACTTTTTGCTTGCTCTTGATGCTGGCAGCGGGAACCTGGAGCTGCACAAAACCTGCCCCTCAAGCCCAGCTTTTGGAAACTAAAAAATGTCCTGACTGCGATCTAACCGGAAAAGATTTGAGTCGGGCAGATCTGGCCCAGGGCGTTCTCAATCGCGCTGTGCTGAAAGATGCCAATCTGACGGGCGCTAACCTCAGCAGCGCTCTGCTAGACAGCGCCAACCTAAACAACGCCGATCTGACTCAGGCAAACCTGGAGAAGGCGGGACTTGCCTCTGCTCAGTTACAGCGGGCTAACCTGACTCAAGCTAATCTAAAGGGCGCTTTTTTACGAAATGCGGATCTGAGCAACGCTAACTTGAGCGATGCCAATCTCAGCGGTAGCGATTTAAGTGGCGCTAACCTTACCGGAGCCAATATGAAGGGAGCCATTCTCAAAGGCGCAATTTTGCCCGACGGCAAAATCCAGGATTAAGGTAGAAACTGCCAAGGCGGTTAGGACGGGGGCATTTTGGTGGGGCGCGAAGCGCCCCACCAAAATGCCCTAAGCAAACTGGAGATAGTCCTACTACCGGGCTTCTAAAATCCCAGCTTTGTAATGGCGGCAATTCGATCGCGGGTAATTTCAGACGCGGGTAATTTAGACAATCATGCAGGTTAAGTCTTTTGGGCAAGTTTTATTTAATGTTCTGTGCCGCCCCTGGCTTTGGATGGCGCTGGGTCTGCATGGATGGGTGCTATCCTTACCGATTCCTCCTGCGCCCAAACCGTCTCAACCCGTAGAGGTCATAGAAATTCCCTTGACCCAGATTGTTCCGTCTACTGCCCCAGCGGTTGAGCCGCCGCCTACTGTAGCGCGATCGCCCGTGCCGACTCCTGCTTACCAGCCTGTTCAGCCCAGCTTGGCGCAGCCTCCAGTCAATCCTCCAATTCCCCAAGCATTGCCCCCTTCACCGGAGCCAGTAACGCTCGCTTCACCTGAACCTTCACCTATTCCTTCACCTGAGCCTTCGCCTATTCCTTCACTTGAACCTTCACCCTCGCCTCTGCCTCAGCCCTGGAGCAGCTTTCCTCAAGTGGAGGGCGCACAGGCAGGATGCCATGCCTCAGAAAGCTGCTGGCAAACCGCCGATACCCAATGGCGATCGCTTGCCACAAGCCTCCGGCAAACTCTGCAAATGCAGGGCTATTCTCTGGAAGAACTGCCGTTGGATGAAGACACAGGGAGACGCATCTATCGCGTGTCCAAGCCTAACGAAATTCCCTACTACCTCAATCTGGTTTCGACTCGTGAAGGAACCGTCTATTTTTTGACTGAGCAGCCCATGACTGCCGAAGCGCTGAATCAAGTTTCAGGCTCATAGCGCGTTTGCATAATTCCCGAAATCGGTTTATTGCTGTAAAGATCGAGAGGAGAGAAAAATGGGAGGGCAATGTCATGGTGCAAACCGCTAGTGAAAATATTCGTGAAGACATCCGCGATCGCGTCACTCATTTAGTGCAGCAACAGCGATCGTTTTTTAATACCGGAAAAACGAAGGATATTGAGTTTCGGCTAATGCAGCTCAACAAACTAAAGCAGGCGATTAGAGATTGCCAGGATGAGGTCATGGCGGCGGTGAATGCCGACCTCAACAAGCCCGGTGTCGAAGCCTACATGACCGAAATCGGTGTCGTCAAAGAAATTGACTTTGCCATCCAACATCTGCGGTCTTGGGCAAAGCCAAAGTCAGTCGCTCTGCCGCTAGAGCAAATGCCCGCTCAGGCAAAAATTTATCCAGAGCCGCTGGGCGTGGCGCTGATTATTTCGCCTTGGAACTACCCGTTTCAGCTAATGATTGCGCCCTTGGTGGGAGCGATCGCCGCCGGGAACTGCGCGCTGTTGAAACCCTCAGAGCTTTCCCCCGCCACCTCTGGTGTGATTGCAAATCTGATCCAAAAGACTTTTGACCCAGCGTATATTGCGGTCGTGGAGGGCGGCATTGAAGTCAGCCAAGCTGTTCTAGAGGAAAAGTTCGACCACATCTTTTTCACAGGCGGCACAGCGATCGGCAAAATTGTCATGCAGGCTGCGGCTAAACATCTGACTCCGGTGACTTTGGAGCTAGGCGGTAAAAGCCCCTGTATTGTTGATGCGGATATTCACATCGAACATGCCGCCAAACGCATCGTTTGGGGCAAATTTATCAACGCCGGACAAACCTGCGTCGCGCCAGATTACTTGCTGGTCGATCGCCGCATCAAGCCAGCCTTGCTAGAGGCAATCAAAGCCACCCTTCAGGAATTCTACGGCGACAATCCGGCGACAAGTCCCGACTATGCGCGGATTATTAACGCTAAGCAGTTCGATCGCTTGACGGCTCTCCTGAACGACGGCAAGGTGGCAATTGGCGGAGAAACGATCGCGACCGAGAAATACATTGCTCCTACCGTTCTCGACTCGGTGAGTTGGGACGATCGCGTCATGCAAGACGAGATTTTTGGTCCCATTCTGCCTGTTTTGGAGTATGAGACATTGGAGGAGGCGATCGCCCAGATCAACGCTCGCCCCAAGCCTCTGGCGCTCTATGTCTTCTCTAAAAATCCACAAATTCAACGGCAGGTTTTGCAGCAAACTTCATCGGGCGGAGTCTGCATCAACGACACGATCATGCAGATTGCCCCTTCCACATTGCCCTTCGGTGGCGTGGGCGATAGCGGCATGGGTAGCTACCATGGCAAAGCCGGATTTGACACTTTCTCTCATTTCAAAAGCGTTTTGTCTAAACCCTTCTGGCTCGATCTGCCTTGGCGCTATGCTCCTTACAAAGACAAACTGGCGTTTTTAAAGAGGATTGTAGGGTCGTAATCCTTTGGAGAAGGATTGAAAGGGGTGCCATACGCGATTAGCAGGGATAAAACTAAGCACATCTTGAATAGAGGAATTCAGTTTCGCTTTGATGGAGCGACCCAACAAATTCACCTTTCGATCGCGTAGCGTGTTCGTAGGGCATTGGCGATACACACCGGGCATCGATTGCCATACCCCTCTTGCCGAATCCCCAGAGCGATCGCCGATATAGCAACCGACAATCTCGCGGGTTTAACGTCGCTATACCCAACGTTATGAAGACTATATTTACCAAAAAGTGAAAGGATAATTTTCAAGCTAGGCTGCTTGCCTGTTTCTCTGATTAGACTCATTTATCACCATCAACTCAGAAGAGCCATAAAACCTATGCAACGAGGCATTGCCGAACTCAACTTGAACTGAATCTAGACCTGTCAAATTCTCAAATCAAACGCAAAGAGTGCAACCTATAGCAACGTCGATTTTGGGAACATTTAATCCGAAACGAAACAGATTTTATCCAACACTGCAACTATATTCACCACAGTCCCGTCGGCATCAATTAGGCCAAAAACCCACAGAATGGAAATTTTCGACGGTGCATCCATTTATAGAGTAGGGGATCTATCCGTCAGACTGGGGGATTGGCAAGAATGACAGAGGCGGTACGAATCTTGACGGTGCATTTGCTCGATCGCAACGCACCCTACCTATTGTTAATCTGTAGAAAAACAATCAGAAGTCTATCTGTGGGAAAAGATTGCTAAGTATATTAGTGAGGAAGAGCAACGTAACCCTGAACTCTGGAATTACACTATTTTATGCTGAAGAGTTATCCATAAAGATACGAATGCGGCTTTAATTACATCTTCAAACACGTCCTCCTTTACATAAACAATCTGTTATGTCTCAATACTCCATCAATGAATTTCTGAGCACCTCATCTCAGCGAGATCGCGGACAAGGCACTTTTGAATTGGAAAGCCCACATCTGCTTGAAGTGAAACTAAATGGCAGAATCTGGACAAAAGTAGGAGCGATGATTGGATATTTAGGAAATGTAACATTCAAGCGCGAAGGTATCCTCGAACATGGATTGGGGAACTTGATGAAGAAGATGGTTTCCGGCGAAGGAATGTCCCTCATGAAAATGGATGGCATGGGACGAATTTACCTAGCTGATAAAGGTAAACGGATTCACATCCTGAATCTTGATAATGAAACCATTTTTGTCAATGGTAACGACGTGTTGGCAATGGAAGACACGATAAAGTGGGAAATCAAGCTAATGCGACGTATCGCGGGTATGGTAGCGGGCGGACTCTTCAATATTCGCCTATCGGGCAGAGGTATGGTCGCAATTACAACACACCATGAGCCATTAGCGTTAAGAGTTAAACCCGATATGCCAGTATTCTCTGATCCCAATGCAACGGTAGCTTGGTCAGGTTCACTTGAACCAGAAATTGTAACCAACTTTACTCTGGGTACTTTTTTAGGGCGTGGCAGTGGGGAGGCGATTCAATTAAAGTTTCAGGGTGATGGCTGGGTCGTCTTGCAGCCTTACGAGGAAGTTTACTTCCAGGAAGTAAATAGCTAGAGTACTGTGTGAGCAGTCTCCCCATAATCTGGTTGGAGCAGACGCGCAAAGTTTCTTCGTCTATCGTGCAAGTTAGTTGGTCACTGCTCAACCAGCGCGTTCGGCTGCTCCATCGGTAGCGACGGTACAGCGAGGTTATCTAATCTATTGGCATCAATTAATCTACTTTAAGGTTGTTGGTGTGGCATTGCTTTGAGGTGTCAGTAAGGCAATTGCACGAACTCCAATTCCATAAAATCAAGGCATGTTAATGTAAGCCGCTCAATGTCACTACGATCGCTCACAACAGGATTACAGCTTCAAACAATGCCATTACAGCAGGTTTTTTAGTGCGATCGCCCTGACCTATAGTGGTTAATAAAAAAGCGGGTTGTGAGATAGTCCACAACCCGCTCGATAGAAATTTGACGTGATGAAAAAGAAACCTACGGCGCTAAAGCATTGCCCCGCAGCAGGCTGCCGATCGTCTTCGCCGTGATCTTCATCTGCACAAAGGGATTTGCCGGAACAACGGTTTTGTACAAATAGCTGTCAAACGTTAGCTTCTGCACGTCGATGTCGGCACACATTTCCACGAATGCCTCGCGGGTGGCATCCGATCGGTAGAACACCGACTGAAGAATGTCCAGCACTCGGTAGGTAATGCCATACTTCTTGTCCCAACGCTTCAGGTACACCTTCAGGTCGGCTTCAGTGGGAATGGTTTGCCCCTTGTTGGAGAATTCCACGATCGCCTCAGCGCACATCCGCCCCGACTTAGCTGCAAAGTAGATGCCCTCGCCCGAAGACTTGGTGACATAGCCCGCAGCATCGCCCACCAGCGCCACTCTGCCAACCACTCGACGGGGTCTGGGATGCTCAGGAATGGGATGGGCTTCGACCTTGATGATTTTGCCGCCCTCTAGGCGCTTTGCCGCTCTGGCGCGGATGCCAGCCTGCAATTTCTTGATGTCGGCTTTGTGAACCTTCATCGTACCTGTGCCGACCGCAACGTGGTCGTACTTGGGGAATACCCAGGCATAAAAGTCTGTCGAGACATCGTCGCCGACATACATTTCTGCCAAATCCTGGTAGTATTCCATCTTGTCGTCTGGCAGACGAATCCGCTCCTGGAAGGCGATCGCATAGTTGTAGTCTCCTGCGTCGATCGCTTTCGCTACTCGCGAGTTTGCGCCATCTGCACCCACAATCAGATCGACTTGTAGAGACTGCGCCGTGCCCTCTAGCGTCCCGTTGGAGTGATCGGCATAGTGCAGGGTGTAAGCGCCTGTGCTGCCCGTTGGCAAATCAATGCCATGAACGGTGCCGTTGATCAGCTTTGCCCCTAGCTTTTCAGCCCGATTCCGCAAAAAGCTGTCTAGAACCTCGCGGCGGCACATACCAATGTACTCGCCGTCCTTCAAGGTTTCACCAATATTCACCTCAATGTTGGAGGGTGAGATCATCTTCATCTTACGCACTTGGCGATCGATGATCTCAGGGGGCAGCTCAAACTCGCTAACCATGCAGAGAGGAATTGCGCCTCCGCAGGGCTTAGCGTTGTCTAACTTGCGTTCAAATAAATAGGTTTCAATGCCAGCTTTTGCTAAAGTCTCGGCGGCAGAAGAGCCTGCCGGACCCGAACCCACAACCGCAACCCGTAGTGTCAAAGGTTTTCTCCTAAACTTCCCAAGCTCTCGGATCGCATCGTATCACGGAGATTTCGTCAATTTCCATCTAAGCCATGGAAGCTTCTTGAAATGAAACAGACCTTAATAATCTGCCCAGAAACAGAACTCTGGGAAAACTAGGAGGCATGGCTTAGTCGAGAGATGAATTTTTGTGTGAGTGGGGCGCTTCATAACCTGCTCACACAAAAATTCATCTCTAAAAATTAGCATTACCAATCATGGCTACGGAGCAACAATGGACACCGAACAATCTGATGCGCTACTCAGGCAGCTTGGCAGAATCTGAATAAACTGAACTAGCTCATTCAGGCATTCGTAGGGTCTGCCAATGAAGCAGCTATTTTCAATCCAGTAAAGAAGATCTTCATCGGTCTGCATTACTCTGAGAACGCAGCCTTTAGCTTTGGCAAGACGAGCAGCTGTAGCAAGATTTGTAGGCATCACTGGAGCAGAAGTCAGCATATAAGTGGTCTCTCTGATACATCAATATCTTCTGTTCTTCTCAAAAAAGCCTTGATTTCTAAGGTTTTTTTAAGATTGCTTCTAAGTATTTTCAACGAGTTATTTACAAGAGATTTTTAATTATTTCCAACAGCCTACTGAGAACTTTACAGGAATTTTCAGGACTTTCACGGAGGACAGGTTTGATATCTGACTAATTCTAAAGCTTTATTTAATTTAAAGGATTTTTTGCAAATATGTATGCATCTGTGGAAAGAGGCGTGTGAACTCTGTTGGGCATTCACTTACATGAATCAGACCTTGTGCGAGCTATCCGGAAGATGCGTTACAAAGGGTAAAGACTAGGAAAGATGTACTATAGCTCAGAGCCTAGCCGAAATTACGTAGCGCCTCGATAAGACTACGGAGGAAGGATTTTCATTACGATCGCTTCTTACTTTACAATCCGTAATACTTACATTCTAAGTCTCTTTATCCTGATCACCTCACTTTTGCGATCGCGTCTATGCCTCTCAAGCCCTCTCAAATTCACGATTTGCTAACTGCCAAACGCGAAGACTTCGCTGCTTTTAATCAAGAAACCTGGCAGCAGATTCAAAGCTATCGATTGCAGCTCGAAAAAATCTCGGCATCAGGCGAGGCAGAGCTGCACGATCTGCTGAAAGCGCAGAGTTCGGCAGCGGGTGCGAGGCTACTAGAACCTTTAGATGCTGCTCAGCAGGGGGTAGTTCCCTGTAAGCTGGCATGGCAAAGCCGGGAACAAAGCCTAGTGTGGGTGCGCGATCGCCTTACGGGCATCAAAACCTTTGCAGTAGACGGTTCGCAGATCTATCCCGGTAAAGACCTGTCGATTCCGGTGGCGCTGGTACAAATCGGCTGGTTCGAGAATCCCCATCTGCCCACGGGCGGCTACGAAAAGGATGTAGCGCTGGATATTATGACTCCCAGCGATCTGAAGGCGGGCAACAGTGGGCAACCCGTCGATCGCAAGGTAAATATGCGGCGCTTCCAGATGGAAACCGAGCGGCTGATTGACTACATGGCAACCCATGAGCGAGATCAGGATTGCCTAGTGTTTCTGGACGGCTCCCTGGTTGCCACCTTTGCTGAAGCTTTTGAGCTGGAGAGCCGCCAGTTTTATGTCGCCTGTCTGCTGGAGCTGCTACGCGCCAGCCAGCAGTATCGGGTACCATTGGTCGCCTATATCGACACCTCCTATGCCCAAGACCTGAAGGTGATGCTACAAAAGCTGTTTCACTTGCCCAACGCGCCCTCAGTACATGACGCGCAGTTGCTCAACCCTTTGATGGAGTGGGGCGATCGCACGCCGCTGTTTCTCTGTGAACGATCGGGCATCTTGGACGACTACAAAGATCAGCGTCAGCAAATTGCTTTTACTTATTTAAAGACCACGCGAGAAAACTACCCGGCTCGGCTAGAAATGCCGCTGTGGATGTATGAGGAAGGTTTGGTCGATCGCGTCATGGACTGGGTGCGCGGTGAGGTGATTATTGGCAGCGGCTACCCTTACGTGATCGAGACAGCGGATCAAACAGCCGTGTTGCAAGCTGAAGATCGTCAGGCTTTCTTCCGAATTTTGCAGACCTGGGCAGAGCAGGAAGATCTAAATCTCCGCTTTTCTCGCAAGATGGTGAGCAAGGTGAGGCGGAGGTAGACAGAGCAATCGCCAGTGTTGCCCCAGTGTTGCCCCAGTGTTGCCCTTGACTCACGCGATCGAGCCATAAGTGATAGGATGCTTGCGTAATACGATAAGGTGCCCTAACCATGACTTACACTCCAGAAGAGTCTGCTGTTGTTTTGAAGGCAGTAACCTTGAGCGGTATGGCGATCGCCATGTCGGATCTCGGCATTATTTCAACGGCGATCGAAGCGACGGCTTTGGCGAAGGAAGTAGCGGGAGCTGCTAAGAAGTATCCCAATAACTCTATTATTCAAAACGTGTTTTCTGACGAGTCTTTGAAGAAGCTGCACTTGGATACTCCTAAAGACATCACGCCAGAGAATGCGGTTGATCAGGCGATCGTTGCCGTCCATGATGCCGTAGCGGCTCTCACACCCACCGCTACGCCCGAAGAACTGGCGGAGTACAAGCAGTTTATCTATGCTGCTGCCGATCATGTGGCTAATGCGGCGGGTAGCGGCTTGTTTGGCTCAGGTTCGCCCAAGGTGAGCGAGAAGGAAATGGTGGCTTTGGCTAAGCTGAAGGCAGCTTTGGCAATCTAGACTTTCCTAATAACTCTTCCTAAAGCATTGCGTGAAGATCCTAAAGCGTGATCTTCACGCAAAACTTTTTTGTGCGGTTGATATGTTGAGGTAAGGGGCGATCGCCCTAGAGCCGTTGAAGTGCCCCAGATTGCAAGTGAAAGAAGCTGCCAGGTTTCCTTGCCTTCTGTACAGAACTGACTTTTATATTCAGCAATAGCGGATGATTTTTGTTATGCACAAAGGGGGCTTAATTCTATTCGCTGTAAGAGGGGCACTGGTCTGCTAGCGTCTACAGTGTATCTTCTTCGAGTTGTAAATCACGTAGAGAATATCTTTTCTCCACTGATCTATCCCCTCTTTCAATAACTTCTGCAACAACTCGACGATTTACCATAGGTCCAACTACATCGTCAATTTCTTCCTTCGCACCATAGACCTTTTGATTTTTTTGATTTTCGCCATCAATCCTAATTTCAACCCAATCATCATCTAGCTGTAAACCACGTAAAGTTCCTCGAAGTTGTGTGACTTTATACTCTGGCAATTCAGGGAGTTCAGGTTCTGACTTCTTCAAAACATTTTTAATGGCTTCACGAGTATTAGGTACAAGAATGACGGGACGGAATTCTGCATCACTGATTGATTTGATCTCAATTTCATTAAAAGACTTGCCTGTTAATGGCGGTGCGAGTTCACGAGTCAATTTTAGAAATGCCCCTCGATACTCTTCATTAGGGACGACCTCTGTGAGTTCTCCTTCTGGATCTTGCGAAGTTGCTCGAATAACTTCAAGAAATTTTTGAGTGATTTGCTCTACACGTAACTTGGCATCAGAATCCGACATGCCAGGAAAACTTAGTTTTAATTGCTCAAAGTTTTTTGGTTTACGAACTCGTACCTCAAACTGATAGCTTCCTGGAGCAGCCTGAAATACCCAAGGGTCACATTGATCTTTAACATCTTGAGTTGGAGGACGACCTGTACGAAATGGGATATCTAAAAGCAGCTCTGTCGTTCTATAGAGCATATTTCTAATTTGGTCTACCTTTCGCAAAACAAGATCTAAGGGGGCTGCGCCATACAAGACCTCTCCACCTCGTACAGACACTAGCACTTTACCTTCAATGAATTGAATGCCAGATTTTGCACGAGATTCTTCATATCGTATTGTTTGCAACAGATCTTCCAATTCCTCTACTGCAAAAGGTGGTAATAGTTCAGTCGCTAACCACTTGTGGGCTACCCTTTTTGCCTGTAAAAATTCCTGAGCCTTAAAATAAAGAGAGGCGGCACTGACAGCCGTTATACCGATTGTTCGTGTTTTACTAGAGTCAAGATTATTTAGTGCATTGACTTCCGCCTCCGCAGAAAGGCGATAGAGTCCAGCAGCACGATTAAGATCTTGCTGTCTATGTAACTCTTCTGCTTGGCTTGCATACTCTTCACTGCGAGTATGATGCACTAACCAACTCATGATGCTACATCAACTGTTTGAAGTAATATCAACTGTACTCGAAATCCGATCACGGCTGCTAGAGCAGGTAGATTGCTATTGCCTTGTCTCGCTTGTTCAAGCTTTATACGGAGTCGTCTAGTCACTTCCGATTTACCAGAATCTGTTCCTGAAACCTCCAGCCTCCACCAATGCTCCAAGTCCTCTAACTCTTCACCTACTGGAGCGATGTAATAATCAGCACCAGTTTTTGTTTCTGCACGATGCACTGCTACCATTCCTCTTAAGAGTTCTGTAGCTGCAATTGCAAAGGCATAAGCCCCATCTCTTGTTGCGTCATCTGCATTTGCCCAAGCTGCTTGAACCCTACTGTCTGCAACATCCCACTCCACCTTTGCAATAGATGAAATCGTATCATCTTGTAAAGTAAACTCTTTGGGAGAGCTGTGATGTCGGTCAAGACACACTCTTGCAGCTTCAAGATAACTACCTGCCACAGATGGTGTAAGGGCTTGATGACGGTCAGCCATATTTTGTAGAGGCAGAAGAAGTGGATTGTTATCAGTCAAGACGATCTCCCCAACAAGGTAAGCCTGAATCTATCTGACCAATCTAGCCGTTTCGTATGAAGGGTGTCCAGGATAAATTCTGACTTAAAGAAAACTCTAAAGTCATTATTAGCAATCATTTTATAGATTTTGTCTTGAGGACGAAAGCTATTCCCTAATTGCTATCCTCAGTGACATATGAATTAGCCCAACTATGTACCAAAGTGAAAGCTTCTACGTAACACCCCAATTCGGGTAGATCAAGCAGAAATGTTTTCTAGTATGCCGATCGCCAATTGCCCATCTGTCCCTTCAGTCTGGAGCAGCAGCATCCGGGACAGGAGCCAGTAGTTGCAATAGCTCTGCTTCAGAAAGTTGTGAGATGCCCAAAGCCTCAGCCTTGGCAAGCTTAGAACCTGCATCTTCGCCGACTACAAGATAGTTTGTTTTGGCGCTAATCGAATTGGTGATTTTGCCACCCGCCTCTTGAATCAAGGCTTTGGCTTCATCTCTTGTCAAAGTGGGCAGGGTTCCGGTCACGACGAAGGTTTTACCCGCGATCGCTCCATTCACCACCTTCACAGTTCTTGCCTCACCCGCTAGCTGCACCCCCGCCGATCGCAATCGCTCGATCAACGCCTGGTTTGCCGGGACTCGAAACCAATCATGCACCGATTGAGCAATTTCTTGACCAATGCCGAAAACGGTGGCGATCGCGCCAGTTTCAGCATTACCGAGCGCTTCTACGGTCGGGAAAGAGTCTGTCAAGGTCTGGGCATTAACGCTGCCCACATGGCGAATGCCTAGCCCATACAGCACCCGCGACCAAGGTTTAGCTCTAGATTGGGCGATCGCCTCCACCAAATTCTGCGCCGATTTTTTGCCCATCCGATCTACCGTCAAGAGCTGATCTTCCGTCAGGTCATAGAGATCGGCAACGGTGTGGAGCAAGCCGCGATCGACAAATTGCTGTACCCATTTTTCACCCAAGCCGTTGATATCCAGAGCATCGCGGCTTGCCCAGTGGCTCAGCGCCCCCCGCAAAATTGCCGGACAGGAAATATTAATGCAGCGCGTCACGGATTCTCCTTCAGGACGAGATAGCGGCTGGCTGCACTCTGGGCAATCGATCGGCATCCGATAGGGCACGGTATTGGGGGGGCGAAGGTCACTCAGCACCCGCACCACTTCAGGAATGATTTCTCCGGCTTTACGGACAATGACCGTGTCGTGAATCCGAATATCTAGCTCGGCAATGCGATCGGCGTTGTGGAGGGTCGCCCGCGAAACGGTTGTTCCGGCAAGCTGCACAGGTCGCATTTCGGCAAGGGGAGTGACGGCTCCGGTGCGCCCCACATTGACGCTGATGTTTTCCACCACGGTAGGAGCCTCTTCTGCCGGATATTTGAGAGCGATCGCCCAGCGGGGAGCCTTTTGGGTAAAGCCCAGCTTTTCTTGAAGCGCAAAATCGTTAAGTTTCACCACCACCCCGTCGGTCATGTAGGGCAGCTTCAGACGCTCAGTTGACCAGCGATCGTAATACTCGCCCACTTCCTCCAGTGAGGCACAGAGCTTGCGATTAGGATTAACCCGAAAGCCCATGTCCTGAAGCCGTTCTAGCGACTGCCACTGGCTTGCTCCCTCTCCCTTGTCTGCTTCCTGACTTCCTGACTCCTGGCTTCCTGGCTCCTGGCTCCCTAGAATTTGCAGCGTATAGGCAAAAAAATCCAGCCGTCGCTTGGCAACAATTTTGGCATCAAGCTGGCGCAGCGTCCCGGCAGCGGCGTTCCGGGGATTGGCGAACAGTGCCTCTCCAGCCTGCTGGCGATCGCGGTTAATCTGTTCAAACACCTCTAAGCTCAGGAAAGCCTCGCCTCGCACCTCGACGATCGGCGGTGGATTCTCTAGGTTTAATCGCAGGGGAATCGATCGAATCGTGCGGATATTTTGGGTCACGTCTTCGCCTGTCGTGCCATCTCCACGAGTTGCGCCGCGCACCAGCAGACCGTTCTCGTAGGTCAGCGCCAGGGCATTGCCGTCAATCTTCAGCTCGCACACATACTCAAAATCCTCGACCTGCGGAGCAACACGCTGCCATCGCCCCTGCCAGTTGGCGAGTTCTGCCCGGTTAAAAGCGTTTTCCAGGCTATAGAGCGGGATATTGTGCTTGATAGAGGCAAAGCGCGTGGTAGGTCTTTCACCGATTCGCTGCGTGGGGCTGTCGGTGCTGACAAACTGCGGGTGCTGAGCCTCCAGGTCTAGAAGCTCACGGTAAAGCTGATCGTAGACGGCATCCGCCATGTCGGGTGCATCTAGGACATAGTAGGCATAGCTAGCTTTTTGCAGCAGCGATCGCAGTTCTTCAATGCGCAGCTTAGCGGTGAATTCGTCCATGGCGCGAGGGATGATGAGAGTGATTCTGTGTTTACGATTAGATTATGCCGTTTATCTACGCTCGTACCGTTCGGTTTCAGGATACGGATGCTGCCGGAGTGGTGTATTTCGCTAACGTGCTGTCCATGTGTCATGAGGCGTATGAGGCTTCGCTAGCAGCTTCGGGAGTTGATCTAAAGCAATTTTTTGGCAGGGGGGCGATCGCCATCCCGATCGTCCATGCCAGCGTAGACTTTCGGCAGCCGATGTTTTGTGGCGAGCAGCATCTGATTCACCTGACCCCGACTCAGCTCAGCCCCAGCAAATTTTCAATTCAGTACGGCATCTTTGCCAAAGATCTGTCAACCCAACAGGCTTGTCAAGCGGCAACTATTCACATTGCTATTCAGGCTCATAAAAGAACCCGTGCCTCTCTGCCTGCCGAAATTGTCAAATGGCTGCAAGACTGGGGCGTATCTGCCATGACGGCTGAATAACGGCTGAATGATTTACCCTATCAAACTTTACCCTATCAAACCCTGACATTTCAGGGCGCTGAATGCGTTCACCGCTGAAGCAATTTTTCTATATTGGGTATAGTGTTCCTAAATCATCGATATATAAAGAACGTTAAAAAAATTCAAACACCCCCTTAACGCACCAGTTCATTGCCACCCTAGTCCATTGCTATTCAGAGGAGTATTGAGATGAGTCCAGAAACCTTAGTTGCCCTACCTGTCGCGCCCTTGAGCTATGACACTGCTGATTTTGACCAGTATGTCATGTCTACCTATGGTCGCTATGCGATTACGCTAGAGCACGGCGCAGGCTGTCGCGTGTGGGATACAGAAGGACGTGCCTACCTAGACTTTGTGGCAGGTATTGCCACCTGTACGCTAGGTCATGCCCATCCAGTCATGGTGGAAGCCGTTACCCAGCAAATTCAAAAGCTGCACCATGTCTCCAATCTGTACTACACCCAGGAGCAGGGCGACCTAGCAAAATGGCTGATTCAGCACTCCTGTGCCGATCGCGCCTTCTTTTGCAATTCGGGCGCAGAAGCCAACGAGGGAGCCATTAAGCTAGCCCGCAAGTATGCCCATACCGTGCGTGGCATTGAGCATCCCATCATCATCACGGCTCAGGCTAGCTTCCATGGGCGCACCTTGGCAACCATCACCGCCACCGGACAGCCCAAGTATCAGAAGAACTTTGACCCGCTGATGCCTGGTTTCCACTATGTCCCCTACAACGACATTACGGCGCTAGAAGAGGCGATCGCCATCCTGGACGGCAATGAGAACCAAGTTGCGGCAATCATGATGGAGGCGCTGCAAGGCGAAGGTGGCGTGCGTCCCGGCGACAGAGCTTACTTCAAACGCATCCGCGAGATCTGCGACGAGAAGGGCATTCTGTTGATTTTGGACGAGGTTCAGGTGGGCATGGGTCGCACAGGACAATACTGGGGCTACGAAAATTTGGGTATTGAGCCAGACATTTTCACCTCTGCTAAGGGTCTGGGTGGCGGCATTCCCATTGGCGCGATGCTGTGCAAGTCTTTCTGCGACATTTTCCAGCCGGGAGATCATGCCAGCACTTTTGGCGGCAATCCTTTTGCGACGGGCGTAGCGCTAGCAGTTTGTCAAACCCTAGAGCGAGAAAATATTTTAGAGAACGTGCGGGCACGGGGCAAACAGCTGCAGGAGGGTCTGAAGGCGATCGCCCATCTGTTTCCGGGTGCGATTGCCGAAGTGCGCGGCTGGGGATTAATCAACGGTCTGGTGCTAGAGCCTGAGACAGCGCTGACTTCTAGCGATATTGTCAAAGCAGCCATGGCACAGGGCGTACTGCTGGTTCCGGCTGGCCCTAAGGTGGTGCGCTTTGTGCCGCCTCTAACTGTTAGTGCGGCTGAGGTGGATGAAGTGCTACGGGCGATCGAGACAGCAATGAAGGCGATCGCGTAAATCCCTTGCGATTCCGATTGCCGATACGGGCTGAAGCCTTGCTACGCTTCAGCCCGTATTTAATTTAAAGTCTAAACGGGGCTGATATTTTTTGAGGGCTGCGCTTCGCGCAGCCCTCAAAAAATATCAGCCCCATATGGGTACGGCTAGTTCCCTTGATCCTGCATGGCTTGCAAGTAGGGACGGAGCAGAGCAAGAAACTTGCGATCGTCGAAGCTACGGGGATCAATGCGGCTTCCTGATCGATCGACAATTTTGTGGGTAACGATGCGATCGGCAGGAACGTCAGTTTGGGCAACTAGCCAAGCCAAAGACTGATATTGAGCCTCTGTGTAGCCGCTGTGGGTCAAGGCGTTGTTGTGACCATCTTCAGGGCTTTCTAGAGAAATATGATAAGCAAAGTTATTTACCGAAGATGGATAGAGGCGATGAGTCTTAACGGCTTCGATGCCGTTAGAGCCACGGTAGGCTGAATTACCTGCCCCAAAAGCTCTCTTCGTAGGAGGAACAATGTAGATCACTGCGCCATTCTGCCGAATTAAGCTGTGATAGCTGACCTGATCATCTTCATCCGGGTGAGGCGTTTGAAAAGTGTTAATGGCGCTACTAGCAGTCCCGACTGTTTCGTGCAGCACGACGATTGGAGCATTGTTAGCAGGCTTGCCGTAGATATCCTTGACGTAGCGATCGCCAAAGTTCGTTGGGTCGGCGGACGCAAATTCTTGGCGAGGCGTACGGCTTAAGATAATATCGGGTCTGACAGAGGTTGAAGTCATTAAGCCAGAAGCCGTAGGAAATGGAATGACACTCCAAACATCCTTAACAGCCTCATCTTGAGGTGAAGTATCGGGAGCAGAAATATTGGGAATTAAATCTTGTAGCGGAGCAGCTTGAGGGGTTTGAGGCGAACCCAGTTCACTAGCGACTTGTGGAACAGTCAGCTTGCCTTGAACTGATGACGGCTTACCCAGGATATTAACTTTGGCGATCGCCTTAATGCCGCTTAGCCCCAGCACAAACAGCAATGCGCTCAATCCAATGGCTACTAGCCTTAGCGCTACCGACTGAATATTGACTCTCATACCCGCTCACCATTTCTCCTTGATACTGACTCGACTCGACAGACTTTTTCTTGACAGACCTTTTATAGATTAGAGTTTTAGGATGAGCAGGGCATAGCTCTCACCCAACCCAATTTGTAAAAGGTCTTACTGGTTTAGGCTAAGTTGGATTGTTTACAGAACAGACGTTACAACATAGCATTGCAGAATTGCCTCCCCAAAAGCGAAGCCACCCACACATTTTTGGGTCATTCTGCCGCAATTATCGTCAAGAAATCGTCAAGTAAGTATAAATGCTTTCATGAATCAGTTCGGCAATTGGTTAAGATTCTAGATTGTGATAGCTCAGTAGATTTACAGCACCCCCTGACATGGCAGAAACCCTCCTTTTTAACGCCCTGCGTGAAGCGATCGACGAAGAAATGGCGCGCGATTCCACTGTTCTAGTGCTTGGTGAAGACGTAGGGCACTATGGAGGTTCCTACAAAGTTACGAAAGGACTTTGCGAGAAATATGGAGATTGGCGCGTACTAGATACGCCGATCGCCGAGAATAGCTTTACGGGTATGGCAGTTGGAGCCGCAATGACAGGGCTACGTCCCATCATCGAAGGCATGAACATGGGCTTCCTGCTGTTGGCGTTTAATCAAATCGCCAACAACGCCGGAATGCTCCGCTACACATCAGGAGGCAATTACAGCATTCCTATGGTAATTCGTGGCCCAGGTGGGGTTGGTCGCCAGCTAGGAGCAGAACACTCGCAGCGTTTAGAGGCATACTTTCAAGGCGTTCCGGGTTTAAAGCTCGTAGCTTGTTCTACACCTTACAACGCTAAAGGACTGCTAAAATCTGCCATTCGAGATAACAATCCGGTGCTGTTTTTTGAGCATGTGCTGCTCTACAACCTCAAGGAAGACTTGCCGGAAGAAGAGTACATCCTGCCGCTCGACAAAGCCGAAGTGGTGCGTGAGGGCAAAGATGTGACGATTCTCACCTACTCGCGGATGCGTCACCACTGCACGACTGCGCTAAAAACTCTGGAGAAAGAGGGCTATGACCCAGAGATTATTGACCTAATCTCGCTGAAGCCCTTGGATTTTGAGACGATCGGCGCATCTATCCGCAAAACCCACCGCGTCATTATCGTGGAAGAATGTATGCGAACAGGCGGCATTGGGGCAGAGCTGACGGCTTCCATTAACGATCGCCTCTTTGACGAACTGGATGCTCCTGTCCTGCGGCTGGCATCCCAAGATATTCCTACCCCCTACAACGGCGTACTGGAGAATCTGACGATCGTGCAGCCTCAGCAAATTGTGGAAGCCGTACAAAAAATGGTGGCGCTCCGCGTTTAATCTGCATCGTATTTGATTGGCATAAAGTGTGGCGAAGGTCGCCCCATCGCTGCACTTTATCTCCTTAACTAGACAGGTTTATCCTGACCCATCGCCTTGACTCTGATCGATCTTTACCCAAATCACCAGTGCCTTGCTGGCCACAGGTTGTCCCTGCGCGATCGCGGGCTGAAACTTCCAATTCCAATTTTTGACTAAACAAGTCGCTAGCTGATTGTTTAGAGAATTCTGACTCGGTTGCCACAGTGCCGTGTCAATCACCTGTCCCATTTCATCGGTTGCAACCTGTACCCCAACTCCCTCCCCCAGCGTAATCCCTCCCGGCACAGCAAACTGAGCGGCTTCAGATTCCGGTACGCAGATAGTGTCTTTGGGGTTGGGAGAGAACGTGTAGGTGCTGACTAGAGGCTGAGCGATCGTGTCAGGGGGCGGAGTCTCTAGCTGCTCCGGCGGCACGGCAACCACCTGCAAGCTTGCCATTAAAGTCAAAGGAACAGGCTGATTTTCAGCTGAATACTGCGCAGAGGTATCCGGCACGGCAGCAGTAATTTGCTCTGTCGTTACCGAAGGCGGCGCTGAAGAGGCGATTGGATCAGATTGCCCAAGATCAGATTGCCCAGGATTAGCTTGCCCAAGATCAGATTGTCCAGGAGCAGATTGCTGGGGAGGTGCATCTGGTATAGAAGGCTGAGGATCTGGGGCTGATGCTAATGGTTCCGCTGTCGGCTCTGCTGTCAGTGGCGTAGGCGATTCTGGTGCCTTTGGTTCTGATGCTTCTGCCGAAGGAGAGAGCGTCGGAGTAATCACAGGTGTAATGGGAGACTCAGCAGGAGGCGCAAGACCAATATCTCCAGAGTTAATGGCATTTCCAGAATCACTCTGAGCTTCTGGTGCAGATCGCGGAACTGCCGGAGGTTGAGCAGGAATCGGAGAAGCGATCGTCGGCTCGACGCTTGCCCCCTTAGAGCTTGCAGCATTCTTCGTCCCTGGAAGCTCCACAAAATCGATGGGACTTACCTCTAAAGATTTCTCGCGAACAGCGGCGCGGCTGGCGATCGGCAGCAAAACTGCTACTGCTAGAAGATGAATCACAATTGACCCACCCGTCAGAGCCAGCCATAGCTGCAACTCAGTTGCGCGTTGCCGCACAGCCTGCTGAGCTGCCTCTGGTTTATCAATCAGATGTGCCATGTTGATGGAAATTCTTGCATTGCTTAAATCTGCATTACTTGTATGGCTGTCGTATGGCTGTCGCCAGTTTGCTGAGGACATTTAGGGTGGGGCGCTGCGCGCCCCACCCTAAATGTCTCCGTCCTAACCGCCTTGGCGGTTGCTACAGAAACGCCTCATGTCGTTAAATTGCTTGAAGAAATTGCTTAAAGCAGTTCCTGAATGATCATAGCGATCGATCGCCTTGAATTGCGAAGTTTTGATGAAGTTAGAGCAGAAGGTCAGTATTCTCCGCAGCTATACCTTCCAAAGATACCAATCCCGATTCCGGAAACTGGAGCATAACGTTCTCCTCCGCATTCATGCCCGATCGCCGTACCCAAGCAATGCGCCAGCCAGGGCATCAAGGTATGGAGAACCCCTGAAGCGGCTCAGCAATCTATTCAACTTCTCGTCAACTTCTCGTCAACTTCTGCTCATTCCCATTAATTCGTTCGTTAAGCTTCTTAACACAACGCAATAATTGATTAGAATAAGGCAAATATGCCCTCTACCTGACTCTGCCCATGCAGTCCGACCTGCCTGAATCCAAGCAGCCTTATATGCCATTCCTACTGATTGCCCCCTTCTTCCTCTGGGGTACCGCAATGGTAGCAATGAAAGGTACAGCGCCCCACACGACCCCCCTGTTCATGGCGGGTATACGCCTGTTTCCAGCCGGACTCATGGTTTTGGCAGCCGCTCTAATCTTGGGCAAGCCCCAGCCCCAAGGATGGAAAGCATGGCTATGGATTGCGTTATTTGGGCTAGTAGACGGCACTCTATTTCAGGGCTTTTTGGCAGAAGGACTTGCCAGAACCGGAGCCGGATTGGGGTCAGTCATGATCGATTCTCAACCCCTCGCCGTGGCGCTGATGGCAAGATTTTTGTTTGGTGAACAAATTGGGTTGTGGGGCTGGCTAGGACTTGGCTTTGGCGTAATTGGCATCAGCTTACTAGGATTACCCCAAGACTGGATTTTGGGAATCCTGCATGGCGAAGTCCCCATCGCTGAGGGCGTTAACGTCTTGGAACAGCTCTTCCAAAGCGGCGAATGGCTGATGTTGATGGCAGCTCTTTCGATGGCGATCGGCACTGTCATGGTGCGGTATGTCTGTCAGCACGCCGATCCGATCGCGGCAACAGGTTGGCACATGGTCATCGGCGGCATTCCGCTATTCGCAGGTTCGGCAGTGTGGGAATCGCAGCAGTGGGTAAACCTTACGGGTTTAGATAGCTTGGCGTTGGCATACTCTACGATTTTTGGCAGCGCGATCGCCTATGCTCTCTTCTTTTTCTTCGCGACCACAGGCAATTTAACCAGCTTTAGCTCTCTCACTTTTCTGACTCCAGTCTTTGCCCTCCTGTTTGGCAATCTCTATCTCAGCGAGGTGCTGAATCCATTGCAGTGGGTGGGGGTGAGCCTGACGCTAGTCAGCATCTACTTGATTAACCAGCGCGATCGCTTGCTGGAGAGATTCAGGCAGCCCCTCGATCTGTCTGCTCAACCCACTGCTCAACCCACCGTTCAACCTGCAATGGTAGAAGCTGAATCTGAAGTATCTAGCTAGATAGCCGCTAGCATAGAACGGAGCGGGTTTTCCCTCCTCACTTCTGTCGTTTGGCAATTGCCCCATGTTTCACTGTCTCCGGCTCTTACTTGCCGCCTATGTCACCTGTTTGAGTATCGCTAGCGTGCCGAGTCAGCCTTTGAGCCATGCCGCGATCGCAGAAACTCAGACGGGAACTCGAACAGAGCGTCCGGTTGAGCCTGTAGGATCTTCCGATTGGATAGGGTGGCTGTGGGCGTTAGTTCCTTTGACCGTGGCGGGCAGCGTTATTTTTGCTGTGAAAAGTCAGGGTTCTAAAAAGACGGAAGTTGACCGTACCCTCCCCGATCCCAAACATGACACTTCAGACTTGGTGCTGCTCAATGAGAGTGCGCTGCCGGATAAAACCCGCGAGGCATCATCCGCCGCTATGAGCGAAACAACTCGGCTGGCTAAAGCTGATATTGTCGAGACGCTTATTACAGATCTCCATAGCCAGGATGCAGACAAACGCCGCCAGGGCATTTGGGAGCTGGGGCAACGCGGTGATTCTCGCGCTATTCAGCCGCTGGTCGATCTGCTGATGGATTCTGACTCCAGGCAGCGGAGCCTGATTCTGGCAGCGGTTTCAGAAATTGCGGTGCGATCGCTCAAGCCCATGAACCGGGCGCTCATGTTTTCCCTTCAAGACGAAAGCCCTGACGTGCGCAAGAATGCCATTCGGGATGTCACCCGAATTTATGATGCCATGGCTCAAATGAGCCAGCTTTTGCACTATGCTGCCAGCGACACCGATATTGAAGTACAGGACACGGCGCACTGGGCGCTAAGCCAGATGAACCGGATGCGATCGCTGCCTGAATCTGAAGCGCTGTCTAGTTCGTCAGAAGGCAAATTTAAGGAGCAGCTTTCTAGCGAAAAAATGCTTGAAGACCAAAAGCCCAGAGAATGAAACTCGCAGCTTTATAGCTGTCGCCAGCTTGCCTAGAACATTTTTGGTGGGGCGCTGCGCGCCCCACCAAAAATGTCCTCGTCCTAACCGCCTGGTTGACTATAAATCTGGATGCTCACGTCTGAACCGCTTCTAGCGCGTCGTAGTATTCCCCTACCCAAGGAATTTGGGCTAGGTCTGCAAAGGTCGTCTGACGCTGCTGCTGATCGAGTTCGGCAATTCGCTGTTTTTCGGCATAGATTTGCTGCTGATAATATTGCGCCAAGTCTGGCGATAGAGCACTGTCCATTTTTTCCCAAAGGTTGAGGAAATGACGGCAGCGTTTCTCGCACATGACGCGCTCCATACAGGCTGTTGCCGCTCGGATCACGAGAGGCGATCGCAGCAAATCTCGCTTGGTCTTCTCATCAAGCTGAAACAGGGGATACAGCGCTGGCAGTTTTTCTGGAAAGTCGGTACAGCGATCTTGCAGGTCGGAAATCAAATCAAAAGGGGTAGAGCGAGCTAAGTCTTTTTCAGCCAAGTCTTTTTCTGAGCTTTCCTCTAAACCCTTTTCAATATGCATGATCTGCTGCCACAGAAAGCGGTGGTGCCCCATGCTGAAATCGAGATCGCGTTCATCTAATGCCTCTTTGATGAACGTACGGTACTCATGCAGATGCAGGTAGACCCGCAAAATCTGCGCTTCCGACTCTTCTAGGAGGGTACGATCGCCCGGTCTGACCCATTTTTGCGATCGCCCATGCCAGCGCTGCCCCCGTACCTGAGTCCGCAGATCGCCTTCGAGTTGCAGCGTTAGATGGGCGTTGTTTTGGCTTAGCAGCTCGGCGCAACGATGGATATAGTGAGTTCTCAGCGTGGCGTTGGGCAGGTTGCCCAAGAGCTTGACAATTTCCTGAGTGCTTTGCTGAAATTGGTCAGCCTGACTCAGATCCTTGTCCTTGAGCAACTGCTGAATCTGCCAGTCAAGCCAGAGCGGCGCCTCCTTGAGCAACGTCAGATAATCGTCGGGCTTATGTGTTTTCAGGAACTCATCAGGGTCTTTGCCCGAAGGAATGTTGAGTACCCGGAGCTGCACTTCGCCCTGGTAGGCCAAGTCAGCCACTTCGCCGATCGCCCGTTCTGCGGCTTTGTTTCCGGCGGCATCGGCATCGAAGTTGAGCACAATCTGCTTCGATTCGCTGTAACGCAAGAGCTGCCGCACCTGATGCAAACTCAGCGCGGTTCCTAGAGAAGCCACCACATTTGTGATTCCGGCGGCGTGCAGCGCGATGACATCAAAGTAGCCCTCAACGACGATCGCTTTGTCAGTTTTGGCGATCGCTCCCCGTGCCTTGTCCAGCGCATACAGGGTTTTACCCTTGTCAAACAGCTCAGTTTCGGGCGAGTTGAGATATTTGGGCTGTTCGTCGCCTAGAGATCTGCCGCCAAAGCCAATCACTCGTCCCTGCAAGTCATGAATCGGAATCATTAGCCGATCTCGGAAGCGATCGTAATAGCCCTTGCTCTCTGGACGGGTGACAATTAGTCCCGCTTTTTCCACCAGCTCGACCGGGTAGCGCTTTTGCTCAATTAAATAGCCATAGAGAGTCTGCCAGCCTGCCGGGGCATAGCCGAGCTGGAACTGTTGGATGGTTTCTGTGCTGAGCTGGCGAGTCGCTTTTAGGTAAGCCAGGGCGGCTTCTCCGGGAGGCTGTTGCAGCGCATGTTCATAAAACTTTGCCGTGAGCGCCAGCACCTCATAGAGCTGTTCTCGCAGCGAGATCTGTCGCTGTAGCTCCTGTTTCTGGGCGGGTTCTAGGGTCTTAATTGGCACCTGGTAGCGCCGCGCCAGATCTAGCACCACGTCGGAGAACGATCGCTTCCCTACCTCCATCATGAATTTGATAGCGTTACCCCCCGCGCCACAGCCAAAGCAGTAGTAGAACTGCTTGCCGGGGCTAACGCTGAAGCTAGGAGACTTGTCGTCATGGAAGGGACACAGCCCGGTAAAGTCCTTGCCGCGTTTGCGCAGCACCACATGTTCCGAAATCACATCTACGATGTCGGCGCGTTGCTTGATCTCTTCGATTGTGTCCGGGTGCAAACGGGGAATTTCCATCACTCAAGCCTCCTTCGGGCAGTGATTCGAGGCGAAAGGACTACAATATATCACTACCTGTAGCGGTTGGTTACAACATCCTACGCTAATTGAGAATACAGGCTTATTCTTTAACGCGTTCTTTAACGCGATGTGCAACTTGGTCTGAAAGTTTCGTAGGATGGGCATCTTAACGATCCTAATCTGGGCAGGCAAAATGCCTGCCCCACGGAGATCAAGCGCTTTAGAAAAAGAGTCGCACATCGCGTTCTTTAGGTAAGGGTTGAAGTATTTTGAATAGAGCGAACGGATGTTCTGTCAATTTAGCACGAGAGCAAGATTCAAAAGTCCTATTCTGGGTCAATATAGCTGTCGCCAGTTCGCTGAGGACATTTTTGGTGGGGCGCGAAGCGCCCCACCAAAAATGTCCCCATCCTAACCTCCTTGGCGGTTGCTATAAATCTTTGTGCTGTAAAAGCGTTTGATGTCTATGATTAGCCTTTGGAGCCGAGCGGGTTAGCCAACAGCTCATCCATCAAGCAGTCAAGGAGTAGAGATGGGACGAATTTTTATTGCGGCGGGAGGCAGCGAGGGAGATAGTAGTGGGGCGATCGCCAACCTCACTGCAACGCGCCAAATTATTTTGCTACGCGACTTGATGACGCAGATTTTGCGATCCCGCAGCTATGACTCTCTCGCGGTTCCTGAGGATCTGAACATCCATCAGGCGATCGATTGGATTAATCGGCGATCGCAGCCGGGAGATGTGGCGATCGAGCTGCAATCTGCTTCAGATCAGGGTTCAGATGGGGTTAGAATCTCTACGGCAAAATCTACGGCAAAATCTGCGGCAGCATTCTACATCGCTCAAAACGAGCAGCGTCGCCTTCAGGCCGAACAGTTGTTGCAGGCTTATCTGCGTCGAGTCCCTCAAATCGCCAGTCACGGCACAAAGCCGGATACTTACACCGACTTTGGCAGCCTTGCCTTCTGCCGCGAAGTCGCAATTCCCTCGTTGGCTCTGCGAGTAGGACAACTCACTAACCTCGAAAACCAGTGGGTGATTCCGGCTCAGCCCCAAGATGTGGCCTTGGGCATTGCTGAAGGGCTAGCAAGCTGGAGCCGCGCTCTGTCTGAGCAGAAGATTGAGACCTATCAGCCCATCAGCATTTTGCTGAATGGCGGGCTTTATGACGACGAAGGCATCCTGGCAAATGGCAACGCCTATGTGCCGTTTGATCTAGTTGACCAGATGGGAATTGACTTGTCTCAGGAGTCTACAGTCCAGTCGCCAGTTCAGCGATCGGCTCAGCGGCTGGGCTATCGCAACTTGGTCTACCTGCGTGCCATTGACCTGCGAGAGTTCAACATTGCTGTGCAGTGGGAGCAGGATACGCGTACCCTAAAGCTGCGATCGGCGCTCATGATTCCGGCGAGCCAACTCGATCGCATTATGGGACGAGGCTATGCGTCTGAAGTGCAGATGATGATGTTTCTGAAAGCGCACAACCCAGAAGGTCTGGCGCAGTTTGCCGATCTGCCTAAGCTCTACCGAGAAGAAGGTCAAATTGAATGGGTTAACCCCGATATTGCCTTCGCCCAGATGTGCGTAGAAACCCAGTTCCTTCAGTTCGGTGGACTGATTCGACCTGAGCAGAACAACTTTGCTGGATTAGGCGGCATAGGGACGGGAGCATCAGGACAGAGTTTTCTTGACCCGCGAATTGGCGTCAGGGCGCATATTCAGCACCTCAAAGCCTATGCCAGCACCGAGCCGCTGATTCAGGCATCCGTTGATCCGCGTTTTCACTTGGTGCGCAGAGGAATTTCCCCAACGATCGCCCAGCTTGCCCCCCGATGGTCAGTTACACCAGGGTACGCGACAAAAGTTAGGGCGATCATTCGGCAGCTTTACGAATCTGTAGGTTTGCTATAGCTTGGGCTTGCCATACTCCAAATGCCAGAGTCTGCTGAACCCGCAGCTTTAGGTAAACAGGTTTCAGGCTTGCTGCCTTAAAGCCTACAAACCTGGCAAAGCCTGAAACCCAGCATTCTGCAAATCCTACATTCCTGGAAGATTTAACCCTTCAGTCAGAGCTTCCATTTTGGTGCGCATGGTAGCAGTAGATTTAACATAGGCATCTTTCATCGCTGCGGCTACCAAGTCTGAGAGCACTTCGGCTCCTTCTGCCAATACGTCAGGAGAAATCTCGACGCGACGAGGTTCCTGGTTGCCGCTCAGCACAACTTTCACCAGACCGCCACCCGATTCGCCCTCAATCTCCATCTGCTCCAGCTCTTCTTGAAGCTGCTTAGCTCCTTCTTGAACTTGCTGAGCTTTCTTAAAGGCTTCGGTCAGCTCCTTCATTTTGCCAAGACCGAAACCAAAGCCTTGTCCTTGTTTAGCCATAATTCCCTGCTATCTATTGAGTTGAAACTAGCTTAACAATCTTAGCCCATAGCTTCTAATGAGGTTCAAGTAAAGCAAGGTTCAAGTAAGGCAAGGTTCGAGGCATGAGGTTCAAGCCAGGTGAAACTCACCAATCATTTTCACCTCAGGCTCCAAGCACAGCGACCAGTTCTGCTCCACCGTTTGCTGAATGTGATGGATCAGCTGAAAAATATCATTTGCTGTGGCGCCGCCGCAGTTAAGAATAAAGTTGGCGTGGCGCTGGGCAATTTGAGCGCCGCCAATGCTGTGTCCCTTCAGCCCCGTTTGTTCGATCAGCCAGCCCGCTTTGTGAGAACCTGGGTTGCGGAAAACGCTGCCGCAGCTGGGCAAATGGTAGGGCTGAGTGATGCGACGGCGATCGAGATGCTGAGTGGTATCTGCTATTAGCTGCTCTGGATCGCCACCGGGCTGAAGTTGCAGCGTGGCTTGCGTCACGAGACGAATAGCCTCTGCTGCCGCTAGGCTAGTGTGGGCTTGCAGCTTAGAACTGCGGTAGGTGTAATTCAGCTGATCCGGGTGCCAGACTTCTAGAGTGCCGTCAATGGCTAGAGTATGGGTATCTACCAAAATATCGGCGGTGCAGAGACCATGTGCCCCGGCATTCATCACCACCGCGCCGCCCAACGTGCCCGGAATGCCAACTGCCCATTCCAGACCGCTCAAGCCATGCTCTGCGGCTTGCCATGCCAAGCGAGCGATCGGTTCTCCAGCAGCTGCCGTCATTCGCCCTGTTTCAGCGTCAAAGTGGGAATAGCGCAGATAGCGGGTGCAGACCACCAAACCGGGGATGCCGCGATCGCTAATCAACAAATTGCTGCCTGCCCCCAGTAATGTAATAGGCAACCCACGGGTTTGTGCCCACTCGAAGCTAGCTTGCAGATCTTCAATGCGGCGAGGTGCAACATACATTTCGGCTGGTCCGCCCACCTTAAAAGAAGTCAGGCTGGTCAAAGGAACCTGGGGTTTGATCATGCAATCTGTTCCGGGAAGCCGGATAGGCTGAGGCTCCTGACCCACGAGCGGTTGCCCCACGAGCGGTTGCCCCACAGTCTGTTGCCCCACAGCCTGTTGTCCTAAAGAAACAAATCGAGTGTGTCCGCTCTCTGCCAGTGCAGGTTTGGAGTTAGAGCGTCCTGAGCCAGGTGCATGAACGGGCGGAAAGTCTTTTGAGAGCGTCATGATTTTGAAGGATTGAATGCAGATGTAGCGAGGAGTGAGGGTGCTGTGTTTTCCAGTTAGGGTGTGATCCGGCTAGGGCGGCTGAAGCCTCACCCGATGCTAGACCGGACTTAGGGCTGACGATACAGAGTCTTCAGCTTGGCAAAACGCCATCAGCTCAGGGATGATGCGATTTAAGTTGCCTGCTCCCAAAAAGAGAACCAGATCGCCCGGCAGCAAGGCTGCTTGCAGATAGGTTGCGACTTCTGACAGCGTGGGTTGGTAGATGACCTGGGGGTGGTGAGCGGCGATCGCCTCTGACAGGCTCTGCCCTGTCACTTGCCCTGTGTTTGGCTCGCCCGCGCTGTAAATCTCTGTCGTAATGACCAAATCTGCATCTCCAAAGGATTCCGCAAATTCGCTTAAAAATGTCTGTGTCCGGCTATATCGATGCGGCTGAAAGACGGCAACGACCCGCCGCCGCTGGGTAGAGGTCTGGGCACGGAGACGCGCCGCATTCAGCGTCACCTGAATTTCGCTAGGATGATGAGCGTAGTCGTCGATAAATAGGATTTGATTGTATTCACCTCGGCATTCAAACCGTCGTCGTGCGCCCTCAAAAGTCGTCAGGATCGGGGCAATTTCAGCAAACCCCAGACCGAGCTGCCGTCCAACCGCGATCGCCGCCAGGGCATTGCTGAGGTTGTGGTTGCCCAGCAGTCCTAGCTGTAGGGTTCCCAGCAGAGCGCCGCGCTCCCAGACTTGAGCGATCGTGCCGTCTGATTTGTAAACAATGTTATCAACGGTGTAGTCAGCTTTGGCGTTTGGCTGGATGCTGTAGGTAATGTGGGGCTGCAAGCACGACTTGAGAGTGGGGCTATCGATGCAGCCAATCAGCGTTTCGCACTGCTGCGCAAAGGTTTGAAAGGTGGCGATCACTTCCTCTAGGGTGGCATAGTGATCGGGATGATCTAGCTCAATGTTGGTGACAACGCCAATTTTTGCTGCCAGCTTTACCAGAGAGCCATCTGACTCATCTGCTTCCGCGACTAGATAGGGGCTTTGTCCAATCCGGGCATTGCCTTCCCAAGCATTCACTTCGCCCCCAACAATAATGGTTGGGTCGAGTCCAGCTTTCATCAACAGGTAGCCCACCATGCTGCTGGTCGTGGTCTTGCCATGGGTGCCCGCGATCGCAATCCCCTCATACTCCTGCATCAGCGCCGCCAATAAATCCGATCGGTGAAATATGGGGCAGCCTAGACTCAGCGCCGCTCGATATTCAGCATTCTCAGCGCTAATTGCAGTTGAGCAGATTACCTGAGGAGCCGCTGCGCGTGCTTGGGTGACAGACTCATGACCTGCCTCATAACCTACGGGTTGCAAAGCCTCTAAATTGGCAGCATCCTGACTCCAAAAAATATGCGCCCCCTGCTTCTCTAGCCGCTGCGTAATATGGCTATGGCTCAAATCTGAGCCAGAAACGGGTAATTTACGCTGGGTCAAGACATACGCGAGAGCCGACATACCGATTCCACCGATGCCGATGAAATGAAATGGTCTCCCGCCGAAATCAACAGAATTCAGCATTAAAGCTCCTTACACACACCACACACCACACCAAACATCACGCGATATCATAGCAAGAATTGCTTTTTGCGCGATACGCTTTTTCCTCTAAATTTCTCTAGATGAGCAGAATTATCGCTTGACTCAGAAAATCTGACGCAACCAATATCTGGAATCTAAAAGAGATCTTTAAGCATCCTTGAGAATAAAAAGTAGCCTTGAGAACAAAAACAAATTGAGTTACACCTAAGTAACTTCACAGGCTACCTAAAATATTCCTGAAAGAGACAAATAAATTTTTACGACAGACCCATAATAAATTCATAAGCTAACAACTCTATAAGCTGACAGCTCCATCAGCCAGTATTTTTGGATGCCCTATCATTTGTATTCTGTATCAATATTGTTAAATCTGTATAGCATGGTAACTTTCTAAAGCTAGTACTCTTTTCGGAAGGTTCCTTCTTTTTGAAAGTCACCTACCGTAGACGATTTGCTGGAACTGTAGAATTTTTCGTTGAAAATTTGATAATTTGAAGCAGCCTTGGGATTATGCCAGCAAAAGCGGTTTTAGGCGGCACATTTAACCCCATTCATCTGGGACACTTGTTGATGGCAGAAACGGCTCTAAATCAGTTAGCACTTGAGCAAGTGATCTGGGTGCCGACCTATCGTCCGCTCTACAAGTCTTCCGCTGAACTGGTGGGCTTCAAACATCGATTAGAAATGTTGAAATTGGCGATCGCCTTCCACCCTAGCTTTGTCGTTTCCGCCATAGAGCAAAACTTTTTCACGGTAGAGCAAATCCAACCGCACTCCAGCTACGCCGTGGATACATTTCTCGCCTTGAAAGATATCCATGCTGCCAGCCAGTGGTATTGGATTGTTGGGCTAGATACTTTTTTGACGCTGCCCTACTGGTATCGTCGGCAAGAGCTTTTGCCCCACTGCATTTGGCTCGTTGCGCCTCGTCTAGAGGCTTCTGTAGAAAAAGACCTAATCAAAACGCAGGCACTCTGTGAGCAAGTTGCCCAGAAAATGGCGGCGGAAGCGATCGCGCTAAACTGGCAAATCCTCGATATGCCTCAGATCAGCCTCTCATCCCAACTGATTCGGCAATACTGCCGCGATCGGCGATCGATCCGCTATCTCGTGCTAGATGCTGTCAGAGACTATATCCTCCAGCACAATCTTTATAAAACTTAGAGTTTCTAAATTTAAGGCGCTCTTTACCCCTCTACCGGAGCGCTTCTCGACTCACAGAGGATGCTGATCTAGCCGCAGAAGCCAAAGTTAAAAATAATAAGCAAAAATACTTATTGACTGAAATCCCCGCCCCTTCAAAACTGTAGCTTCTCAATCCCCCCGCTGAGCATAAAACTGCGATCCCCAACTCTTGAGAGGCAAACTCCTAAACGTGTATGATTTGAGGCATTACTTAACGATCTTTTCATTTTTAGCAAGAGGGCAAGAAGCGGTGACTAGAGTAGCGATCAATGGTTTTGGACGGATCGGGCGCAATTTCCTGCGGTGCTGGCTGGGACGGCAGAACAGCCAAATTGAAGTGGTGGCAATCAACGATACTTCTGATCCAAGAACCAATGCTCATCTTTTAAGATACGACTCCATGCTGGGCAAGCTTGATGCTGACATCAGCGCCGATGACAACACCATCACTGCTAATGGACATACCATCAAATGTACGTCCGATCGCAATCCTCTAAACTTGCCCTGGGGCGCTTGGGATGTAGACCTGATTATTGAATCTACGGGCGTATTCATCAGCAAAGAGGGAGCGTCTAAGCATTTGGAAGCAGGCGCAAAGAAAGTGCTGATCACGGCTCCCGGCAAAGGGGAAGACGGCACCTTTGTCATGGGAGTCAACCACCACGACTACGACCACCACAAGCACAACATTATTAGCAACGCCAGCTGTACGACCAACTGTCTAGCTCCGGTTGCCAAAGTCCTGCACGAAAGCTTTGGCATCATCAAAGGGACGATGACCACGACCCACAGCTACACGGGCGATCAGCGCCTACTGGATGCTAGCCACAGGGACGTACGTCGCGCCCGTGCAGCCGCCCTCAACATTGTGCCAACCACCACAGGAGCGGCAAAAGCAGTGGCTCTGGTGCTGCCAGAACTCAAAGGTAAGCTCAACGGTATTGCGCTACGGGTGCCCACACCTAACGTGTCGATCGTTGATCTTGTGGTTCAGGTTGAAAGACCGACGATCGTTGAACAGGTGAATGAAGCGCTGAAAACTGCTTCTGAAGGTTCTCTGAAGGGCATCCTGGGCTACAGTGAACTGGAGCTTGTCTCCTGCGACTATAGGGGGACGGACGAGTCATCGATCATTGACTCTTTCCTAACGATGGTGATGGGTGGCGATATGGTGAAGGTGATTGCCTGGTATGACAACGAGTGGGGCTATAGCCAGCGAGTTGTTGACCTAGCTGAGCTAGTGGCTCAACGCTGGGTTTAGTCACTGAAGCGAATTGGTAGCGGTATCTTATTTGAGGATTTTTAGTTGCGTGGGCTTTACCCACGCAACTAAAAATCCTCAACCATTAGGAAACACTAGGCATTAGACCTGGGGTGCTCTCATTCGGGAGAGCACCCCAGGTCTAATTAGGCAAAGAGAGCAGCCTAAGCGGAAGTAGACTCTTCTCCCAGTTGAGGAGCTTCAAACTTGTAGCCCACCCCACGCACGGTCTGAATCAGTGCAGGTTGTGACGTGTCAATCTCAATTTTCTTCCGAATTTGCCCAATGTGAACATCTACGACCCGCTGATCGCCCACATATTCGTAATCCCAGACTTTTTGGATTAGCTCAGCCCGTCGCCACACCCGCCCCGGATGGCTAGCCAAGAAGTGGAGCAAATCAAACTCCAGAGCCGTGAGTGGCACAATTTCAGCGTTTAGCGTCACTTCGCGTCGCACTGGGTCTATCATCAGCCCGTTGAAAGTGAGGCACTGCTGCTCTGCGGTGGTGACAGGGCGCTGACGCTTCAAGATTGCCCCCACCCGAACCTCTAGTTCTCCCAAGCTGAAAGGCTTGGTTAAATAATCATCTGCACCCAGAGCGAAACCGCGAATTTTGTCGGCTTCATCGCTGCGGCTAGTCAGCATCAGCACGAAGACTCCCGTCCGGCTCTGCATCTCCTGGCAAAGGCTGTAGCCTGTCGCATCGGGCAAATTGACATCTAAAATCACTAGATCTGGATTGAACTGCTCAAACATTGCCAGAGCGCTTTTGCCATCTTCGGCAGATTCTAGCTGATAGCTCTGCTTAGAAAGAAAGCGGTGAATGAGAGTTCGGATCGCAGGATCATCATCGACTACAAGAATTTTGGCTGGAGCCATGGCCATAACCTTAGCGCTATCAAGTGAAAGTGAGCAGTAAGAAAATCTTAAGGGGTAAATCTTTAAAAGTAGATGAAAAAATGGATGCGATCGCCCCACTTCCCCGTAAACAGGGTCACAATCAATATATACTCTGCGTACTGTGGAATGACAAAACTACTAATTCAAATTATTGCTAACTCAAATTATCGGCTGAAAGTAGGGAAATTCGTAAGATGACGGGCTTAGGGCTACGAGTTCAGCGTTATGGTCATTAGGATTAGAGTCTGCATCCCCGCAGTCACTCTCAGAATGGTCGCTCTCAGGTCAATCGGCAAAGACCGATCGCGGTCAGCCTAGCATAGAAATATGGGGTTGAGAGGGGGACAGTGCAAAACCTAAGTTTTACGCTGATTCTATTTGCGAAACGCGAGTAGATGGTTACACTATTGGCTAGCAGCGCTAGCAAACCCTGTAGGGTGACAGCCAACGTCTCGAATCTGTTTTCGAGTAGTCTCCCTGAGTGTCATTACGCCAATCATAATCGAATTATGTTGAGGGAGTCTTCCAGAGGTTGTACATGAGCGATAAAAGTTCTTACGAGCGGCTGGGTTTAACTGAAGATGCGTCGTTTGATGAGATTCAGGAGGCAAAAAGCCGTCTGATAGAGGAAGTTGGGAACGATCGCAAGCAAATAGAAGCGATCGAATCGGCATACGACGCTATTTTGATGGATCGGCTCCGGCTTCGCCAAGAAGGCAAAATTAAAGTGCCCGATCGCATTCGCTTTCCTGAGCGTCTGGTGGAGCCATCTCCTGAACATACTCCAGCGCCAGTCAAGCAAGCTCCGGATTGGCTACAGCGATTTATAGATACACCCAGCAGTAGAGATATTTTGCTGCCTGCTGGTTTGTTTGGAGCCGCCAGCGTCCTGAGTCTGTTCGCACCTTCACTGGGGCTGGCACTGGGCGTAGGGTTTAGCTTCTATTTCCTCAATCGCAAAGAGCGAAAGTTCGGGCGGGCGCTTTTGCTGACTCTTGGAGGTCTAGTGCTAGGAATTTTGATCGGAATCCAGCTAGGTCGCTTGGCAAGCGGATTGTTCGCGGCTCAGCCCTCAATGGCTCCTTTCTCCGTAGAGAGTTTTGCGGCAATCGTCACCTTTGTGGTTTTGTGGCTAATCAGCAGCTTTTTACGCTAAACCGATCGCGCTAATCTGGCGAACCTTCCGGCTGCCACCGATCCATTTGCTTGCCTCGGTAGAGCGCCACCAATGCCCCGATCGCATACTTCACCACCGTATCGCCCACCAGAATAGAGGCAATCACCGCAGGGGGAAATCCTTCAACGCCCCAGAAGGCAATTAGGGTGAAGAGCAGCGTGTCTAGCGGTACTGAAACGGCATTGCTGCCTGCCACCCGTACGAGCCAGGATCGCCTGATTAAGCGCTGGTAGACTTCTGTGTCTGCTGTTTCCGCCAATACGATCGCCAAAAACGAGGCGACAATGATGCGCATGGGCACACCCAGCACCAGGCTCATGAGCACATTGGCACCTGCCGCAACGGCAATGGCTCGGTATACATAGCGTCTGCCATACTGATGCAGGCGATCGCGCTGAGTAAACGTCACGCCAAAAATGAAGGTGCCGACTGCCGCCTGACCGTAAAACGGAAATGGGATAAACCAGGTGGCAGTATAGTTGGCTCCCAGCACCGCCAGGATATAAATCAGGCTATTGATCAGCATGGGTGATTGCCTAGAGAGATTTTAGACCCTCTAGTTTAGCCTCTAGACAACTCTCTCAGAGCAAGAATGCGCTTAATTAGAATCGTCTGGGTCGTCCGATCGTAGTTTTGGCGTTGTCTGCTTGGGAAGTTTTGTCAGCAGCCCTGCCTTGATGGCAAAGTTTACTTGTGTAGACTGAGAGCTAGAGGGTGTAGAGGTCGCTTCGCCCGGTAAAACCGTGGGCTGATGGCATAGCACTGTCAGCACACAGGAGCAGAGTGCTAAAACCATAAAGTCCAGGTTGCCGCCAGACTGAAGCCAGTGAATCAGGTAGGGCATCTCGGAGGTCTTGGGGGACAGCCTGTAGGATGAAGGCTCCGTATCGTTAGAGGGTGGGTTCAGAACCAGAGCGGCGGGTGCAAAAGATAGGGGCGACATGACGGGCAAATCATCCATGAAGGGTTGGAGCGCCTGTCGATCGCCATAGTGCGGCTGTCTTTTCCTGTCGTTGTTCACGGTTCTACGCCTCGATTTCTAGCCATTATGAGAGTGGGGGATTCAGAGCGGGAATGAATAGAGGGAAACGATCGCGCCCTCATCAAAGACGGATGAACCTCTCCCTTGATACAGATTGCCCGCTTCTGCGATCGAAGTTGCAGTTTAGCATTAGTCCATTCCCGGCATCAAAATCTCCCTATTCAATAAACGCTATTGTCAGCAAAATTGTTGCCCTAAAGTTGGGCAGATAACCGAACTTGCCCGCCTAACATACTAGGCTCACTTGCGAACCCTGCTCTGTCTTGTAAACCTCAATCCGAGTCTGGAAGGCTTCTTTAAGATGAGGCATATGGGTGACGGTCAGGATACAGGCAAAATCAGCAGCGATCGCATTAATGGCGGTAATGAGGCGATCGCATCCTGCCTCGTCTTGGGTGCCAAAACCTTCATCAATCACCAAAAGCTGAAGGGCAGTACCCGATCGCTGAGCCAAAAGCCGCGCCAGCGCCAGCCGAATGGCAAAGTTGATGCGGAACGCTTCGCCGCCTGAGTAGGTTTCATAGGGTCGCGTCCCCTGAACATCGCTAATCAAGATATCGAGCGTGTCAATCAGCTTTGTAGCATCGCGCTGCGACCCTTTACGGGCGCGTTGGGTGACAAACTGCACATGGAGCTGGTTGGCGCTAAGCCGTCCCAAAATCTGGTTGGTTTCGGCTTCTAGCTGGGGCAGGACATTTTCAATCATCAGCGCTTGCAGCCCGTTTTTGCCAAAAGCCTGGGCAAGTTCCTGGTGAATTCGCATCTGATGCCGAGCGGTTTGAAGCTGAACGCTCAGGGCAGAATGCTGCATCTTTAGGGCTTCGAGCTGCTGCCGCTGCTGCTGAATACGACCCAGATGAGAGAGGCGATCGTCTAAATGCTGCCGCTGTTGCTGAATCTGCTGTTCCAAGACCGCAATAGCCGAGTTGGCATCAGGGGCTTGCTGAATCTCTTGCTCTAGAGCCTGAACATGGCTAGATAAGCTCTGAAGCGCCTGTTTACGGCTACTCCAGAGGGCGTTCAATTCCTGCACCTGCTGCTGGAGTTGAGGATAGTGCTGTTGAGCCTGGACTAGCTCCCGGTAGCGGAGCTGCCAGGGTTGGGCTTGCCGCAACGACTGCCGTAACGCCGTATGCTGCTCTAAGTCGTAGCCGATCGCCGCCATTTGCTGCTCCAGATGCTCAATTTGCCGTTGCAGAGGCGATCGCGCCAGCTCAGCCAACTGCTGCTCTAGCTGGGTCAAGGTCGCTTCCAGGACAGGCTGACGCTCGGCAATTTGCGCCTGTCGCTTTTGGGCCTGCTTCGCTTCGGCTTGCTTAATTTCTGCCCAACGCCAGCGATCGACCTGTCCACGGGCAAGGGCATGATTTTTGTCGTCATAGCTGAGCTGCCCCAGGCTTTGCTCCAGTAAGCGCAGCTCCTGAAACTCGGTAGCGTAGTCTTGCTGCTGAAGCGATCGCTCAATTTCGGCTTGTTCGGCGGCAATCTGCTGTAGGCGAACTTGATTTTCATTAGCGCCCTGCAACTGCTCTTGCAGCTTTCCCCGCCGCTCGATTAAAGCCTCGCGCTGGGATAGCTCTTTGTCCAATTCTCGGTATTCCTGTCGGAGGATTTTGATTTCGCGATCGGAGGTTGTCAACTGTTCACGGAGTACCCAGATTTGGTTCAAGGTGTCCTCATGCTCGGCCCGATGTTTTTGCAGCACCAATTGCCAATGAGGTTCATCCAGGGGGCGATCGCACAGAGGGCAGGGGGGGTAGAGAGAGGGTGCGAGAGTTGCCAATTCCCCCGTTATGGAAGTTTCGGAGGCTCTCTCATGGCGATGGTCTGCGTAATGCTCTAATGCGCCAACGGGCTGCTGTTCTCGACCTACCTCTTTTTGCAGCATCAGCAGTTTATGGTCTAGCTCAGATAGGTCGCGTTCGCATTCGCGCTGCTGTTCCTGAAGCCGTTCTAAAAAAGTGCGACGCTCGATGCCCTTGTCTCGCACTTTTTCCTGATAGGCGCGCCGCTGCTCTAGATGCTCAATTTGTTCAGCAAGCGTGAGGACGGCTTGATGCAACTGGGGCTGTCGCTGTTGCTGGGCTTCAAGCGATCGCCGTAGAGACTCAAGCTCTTCCAACCGGGCAGCTAGACGCGTCTGGGCGCGATCGATCCGGGTCTGAAGCTGCTGGCGGCGTTGCAGCAGAGGAGTCGCCTTCATTTGCAGATGGTCGAGTTCAGTCAGCCGAATTCTGGCTTGCCGCAACTGCTCCAGACCTGCCGCTATTTCACTAGATTGGGTCAGGGTTTGCTGAATTTCCTGCTGCTGCTGGTGCAGTGCCTCAAGCTGAGCTTGAACCTGCTGAAGCTGCTGAGTCAGATGGCTTTCTTGTTCTGCTTTTTGCTGCTGAAGCTGCTGGCGCTGATTGTGCAGCGTTTGATGGGTTTGAAATTTTGCCGACTGAAGTTCTTCTTCCTGCTGAAGGCGCTGTAGACGGGCATAATGAGCAACGATCGCCTCTTGCTCTCTTAGAACGGCCTGCAAATCTTGCTGCTGCTGCTGAGCCTTGGCGAGATCTTGCTGCAAGCGCCGACAGTCCTGGGTCAGCTGCTGCTGCTGCTGCTGCTGAAAACCAAGCTGCTGAAGCCAGGTTTGCCGCTGCTGGTGTAAGGCTTGTAGCTGCTGATGCTGATGGCGATCGCGCTGCTGCTGCTGCTGCATTTGGGCGATCGTGGCGGTGAGCTGAGTCTCTTCGTCTTCCAGCTGAGCCACCTGCTCTAGCTGAGTCGTGATTCCGGCGACGTTACGCTCTAGCAGCGTCAGCTCGGCTTTGAACTGGCGGGCTTTTTCCTTTGCCTGTTCGGCAAGTTCGTCGTAGCGATCGAGCTTCAGCAGATCGGCAAGGATTTGTTTGCGATCGGTCGGGCGCTTGAGCATAAACTCGTCGGCTCTACCCTGGCGCAGATATGCCGAGTTAATGAAGGTGTCGTAATCGAGCTTGAGATGCTGCAAGATGATCTGCTGCGTGGCGCGAACGCCCTTCTCGGTCAGCGATCGAAATCCGTCAGGAGTTTGAATCTGAAATTCCAGCGTGCTGGACTGCCCTCGGTAGCGGCTACGAATAATCCGATAGGTTTGCTGGCGACATTGAAAGATAAAGTCGATTAGAGCTTCTGTGCTACCCAAGTGAATTACATCATCTTCAGTGAGGGCACGGCTTTCGCCCCATACTGCCCAGGCAATCGCCTCCAGCAAAGAAGATTTCCCTGCGCCGTTAGCACCACAAATACAGGCGACATGTAGACCTCGAAAGTCTAGCGTTGCCTCCCGATAGCTTAAAAAGTTTTTCAGGGTGAGTTGCAGCGGTATCACAGGCGTGCAGCAATGGATCGAGCTGAATGGATCTAATCTATCAGTACATTAGCTCTTTAATACACCTGAACGGTAGTATTTGGGAACTATTTTGTGAGTTTTTTTGAAAATCATTTGAAAATAAGTGGAAAATTGGCGATCGCAATCCTGATCCTTGTCTCGTTCTACAGCAACCGCCGAGGCGGCGAGGACGGGTCATCTTGGGTGAAGCACGAAGCGCCCCACCCAAGATAACCTAAGCAAACTGGCGACAGCTATGCTGCGAGTTTCGCTAAGTTCTACGCAGATTTGTATGAGATATGTATGAGATTTGTACCAGCAAATCAGGTATGGCCCTACGTACTTGAGTTAGGACGAGTTATTTTTTGAGAGCCGCGCTCCGCGCGGCTCTCAAAAAATAACTCATTGGATCTAAGCGCGTAGCGCCATAAACAAAGTTCGTTTCGGTTTTGGCAACCAACTCATCAAAGCGAATGGCAGCGCAGATACTGAGAGCAGGTTAGAGGAATGTTGAACAATGCAGACTATTTTCGTAACTGGTTTTTATCTGGCTCTCATGGGCAGTCCGCTGTGGGCGATCGCTGCCCAGCCTAGCCCCACAGCCCAAGTTGCCCCGGTAGAAACGACTGCTCAGGTCGCTCCTGTAGAAACAGACGTGGAAAGTTCAGATTATGCCGATGCGGTGATTACATTAGAGAGAACAGCCTGCTTTGGAACTTGTCCTGTCTATCAACTTACTGTCTATGGCGATGGCAGAGTAGTCTATGAAGGCACAGCCTTTGTCGCCGTGATAGGCAAGCGCACCGCTCAGATTAGCCCTGAACAGGTGCAGCAGCTTGTGACCGCTTTCGAGACTGCAAATTTCTTCTCGTTAGAAAATCAGTATGTTGCTGAAGCGACCGATCTGCCTGGAGCCTGGACTTCCATCAGCTCAAATGGACAGAGCAAGCGAGTATGGCGCTATGGCTCCAGCGATCGCCCAGAATTGAATAACGCGCCACGATCGCTTACTGAACTAGAAAATCAGATCGACCAGATCGTCAACTCTCAGCAATGGGTCGGAAGCTAGAAATTTTGGATTTTAGATTCAACCCCAGATCAATCCGCTCACCTAGCTCTAAACCCTTCTCACCCAGCCATTGACTGTAAACCGACTGGCGGCAAACTTGCGCGATGGGCATTGAACAGGCAGCACCTCGTGCATGTATCGACTCAAGAAAAATACGATGCTGTTGTTGCGAGGCTCGATCGTTCTGTAAGTTTCTGCCCGGACAAAAAAGTTGTTTTCAATGCGGCTGTCATAAATCCGTAGTTCGCCACCCGAAAACCGCTTTGGCTCTCGGTTGAAGTAATACACGTAGGTCAGCTCTCGCGAGGCGGTATCCGGGCTGCCGCTGTCATTATGCACTCGGTAGTAATGTCCATCATTGTGAGCCGTTAACTGCGACTCAATTGAGCTAGTGGGCAAATCTGCCAGTCCAAATTGTGCCAGCACTTCGGGGAGGAAAGCCCGGATGCGGCTGCTAATTAGCTCCGAAAATTCTGAAAACTCATACAGCACAACCGACTGACGATGAGATAGGTCGCCTGTGGAAGTGCTGGTGCTCACAAACAACGACTCCCGTTTTTGCACATAGCTGAGCAACTGCCGATGCTCGCTAGGGGACAAAACATGATCGAACTGAAAGGCTTTAGAGGGAATAATATTCTGCTCTGCGGCAGCTTCACGGCTTGGCTGCGCCTGGATTGGCTGCTGCGCCTGGATCGGCTGCTGCACCTGAATCGGCTGCTGCACAATCATGGGCGGATTGGTGATTAGCCCTACTAATCGATCGCACGGAAACACCAGCATCGCCTGACCCTGCTGAATGGGCACTTGAAACAGCCGCTTTACCCGCTTGCCTTCCCAATCCATCACGACTTCAAAGAGTTGCCGGAGCAACAAATCTTGGGTGGGCACAGACAGCGTATACTCCTGCCCACCCGAAAGCAGCAAGGTGACTTCGACTTGATCTGGAATCTGTTGGGGAAGCTGAAGCGATCGAGAAAGGGACTGCATCGGTTTAGAGGATCAGGTGAGGAATTTTAGAAACGAGATTTCAAGAACGAGATTTTGAGAACCATACCTTGCAAGCTTCACCTCACAAAGTCAGAATTGCAGATTTCAGAAAACGATATCAAGAAATTGCTGAAAAATGCCAAAAATGCTCAGAAATGATGATCCTAGATGCCCCACTATCAAATCCTGCTATCAGACCTTGTTACCCAGCCCTACGACCCGTAGAGGTCATGCCGCTAGTGCAGAAAATGCCTCACTCCCGTGAACACCATGACTAGACCCAGCTCATCCGCTGCCTGAATCGAGTCCTGATCGCGCAAACTGCCTCCAGGCTGAACGATCGATTCAATGCCTGCCGCTGCCGCCGTGCGCACCGAATCATCGAAGGGGAAAAATCCGTCGCTGGCCAAAGTCGCGCCTTTCGCCCGCTCGCCCGCCTGCTCTAGCGCAATTTTTGCTGAACCCACTCGGTTCATTTGTCCGGCACCCACGCCCAAGGTCGCCCGATCGCGCGTCACCACGATCGCATTTGATTTCACGTGTCTACAGACTTTCCAGGCAAACAGAAGTTCCGCCAGCTGTGCCTCGGTCGGCTGTTTTGCGGTCACTACGCGCCATGTAGCTGCATCAGCACTCTGCTCGTCCGCCGTCTGCATCAGAAACCCTCCGGCGATCGGCTTAATGTCCGTCTGTGCCGAGGCGCTCACCAGATCAGGCATTACCAGCACCCGGACTTTTGACTTAGCGCTAAGAATTTTTGCGGCTTCGGGGTCGCAGCCTGGAGCCACAACGCATTCCAAGAAAGTTTGAGTCAACGCCGTTGCCGTGGGCGAATCGATCGCCTGGTTCAGCGCTACAATGCCGCCAAAGGCAGACATGGCATCCGCATTCAGGGCTTTTTCGTAGGCTTGCAGCAGCGTATCTCCCAAGGCAGTGCCACAAGGATTCGTGTGCTTAATAATCGTTGCCGCCGCTTGAGTTGTGGGGAACTCGGCAATAATCCGTCGGGCAGCTTCCAAGTCCACGAGATTGTTATAGCTGAGTTCTTTGCCTTGCAGCTTCTCTGCTGCTGCCCACCCGGAAGGCGTGCCCCCTGTCTGGTACCATGCCGCAGACTGGTGAGGGTTTTCGCCATAGCGCAATGCCTGGATTTGGGTTCCCGTCAGCGTCCAGGTCTGATCTGGCGATTTCAAAGCGTCCTGTGATTCTAAATAAGCCGCAATCGCCCGATCGTAAGCAGCCGTGTGCTGAAAAGCCTGTAGCGCAGAGGCTTGCCGAAACGCTAGAGAAGGCTTGAGGGAAGATTCGCTTCGCAGTTCATTCAAGTAGCCCTCATACTGAGTGGGGCTACATAACACAGTTAAGTGAGCAAAATTCTTTGCCGCAGCGCGCAGCATGGCTGGCCCACCCACATCAATTTGCTCGATCGCTTCTGCCAACGTCACATTAGGCTGGGCAATGGTCTGCTCAAACGGGTACAGATTGACAACGACTAAATCCATGGGACGAATATTGTTAGCTGCCAAATCAGCTAAATCTTCGAGCAGGTCTTGCCGCGCCAAAATTCCTCCATGAATGCGAGGATGCAGAGTTTTAACCCGTCCTCCCAAGATTTCAGGCGAACCTGTATAGTCTGAAACTTTGATGACCGGAATTCCAGCAGCCTGTAGCGTCTTGGCTGTCCCTCCACTGCTAATCAGCTCAAACCCAAATTCTGTCACCAGGCTATGGGCCAGCTCCACAATTCCAGTTTTGTTGGATGCACTCAATAAGGCTAACCGCGTCATGACTTTACGACCTAAGTGTTGGTATGCAGACTTAGCCTCCCATTAGAGTTGATTTCATGGCAAAAAAATCAGCTCGTGAGGCGATGAAGGAGAAAAGTGAAGTAAGCTAGCTGACACTCATCTTCAAATTATTTCAGTTTATCTACGGTTGCAAATTTAATTTTTACTGGAAGAAAAATCTTATCTTTGGCTAAAGACTACATCTCACCATTTAAAACGTGGTTTAGCAAGCGATAAATGGCTGAGCGATCGCCCTTCATCCCATTACATAATTCTCGCTAATTTGTTTTGTTTTTCAGGTTAGGAAACCTTATGAAAAAGGCTCTAAAGCTTTTCATAGCGCGATCGTCGTGAGCCATGCCTCAGCAATCTCCAGAAAATACTCCAAGGTATAAGCAATTCAGGTTTAATTTCCCTATTCTCATTACGAATCCCATTCAACCTGGCTATAGATCTAAGGTTAAAGGTCTGTACTTTTCCCGTAGTATCAGAGAAGAGTTAGCCTATTCTGCAAAATTTCTCGATTTGGGAATTGCTGAGGGTGCTATGGGCGAACTCATACTGCCGTATCTAACATCGAGAGGATTATTACATGCCAACTTTCAAGGTCACGTTGATCAACGAAGCTGAAGGACTCAACACCACGATCGACGTTCCAGATGATGAATACATTCTGGATGCCGCAGAAGAGCAAGGTCTTGACCTGCCGTACTCCTGCCGCGCGGGTGCTTGTTCGACTTGTGCTGGCAAAATCACGTCTGGCACGGTTGATCAAGGCGATCAGTCCTTCTTAGACGACGACCAGATCGAAGCTGGCTTCGTCCTCACCTGCGTTGCTTATCCCACTTCTGATGTCACCATCAGTACGCACCAGGAAGAAGAGCTGTACTAAGGCTCTTCTCAGTATCGAGTTGCCCGTTTAGCAAAGCAACCAGTAACAGAGCAACCAGGCTATTGATTTTCAGGGAGGTAGAGCGTGAAAGGCGAAAAGCCTCATGCTTTACCTCGCCTTTTTATCAACCCGCTTTTCCAGAACCTATTTTCTCCAGAACGACCGAGTGCCCATCTCGGTTTTGGCAGACCACGCCAAATACAGAATGAGCAGACCCGCCGACGCTACAAATAGAGGTAAATCTTCCATCCGTCTGGGTTCTCCTCTCACCGACTTCTCTTTTCTCTCAAGATATAACTCTCTCAAGACGAACGCAGAGGGAGCCTAGCCCGGATTCACCCGCATCAAGACCTGTCCGTACTCGACAGGATCGCCGTTTTTCGCCAAAATTTCTACAATCTCGCCTGCCACTTCAGATTCCAGCTCATTCATCAGCTTCATGGCTTCAATGATGCAGACCGTTTGCCCTGGACGAATGCGATCGCCCATATCCACAAAAGGCGGCTCGTCAGGGGCAGGCGATCGATAAAACGTGCCGACCATCGGTGCCGTCACCGTCAAGAGCTTCTCGTTGGCGCGAGGAGAGGCAGAGGGAGGCGGACTCGCCACGATGTTAGGTAGAGAAGCAGGGGAAGGCGGCGGAACGGCTCCAGATGACCCATTGGCAGGAGGCACATAGGTCTCCAAAGGGGCGCCTTTGCGCACCATGAGTTCAAATTCGCCACTCTTGAGGGTGAATTCCGCAATATCTGTCTGATTAATGACGGTCAGCAGTTCACGGAGTTCGTTAAAGTCTAATTCCACAGTCTTTTAATTCCACCTTACTTCTAGTTCCACCTGCCAGTTCTACAGCAATGACGAGCCACGAGACACGCTATCCTGCCGATTTCCTGCCGATTATGTCTCTCGACCTTGGTAAGTATCGGTGCGCGTATCAATTTTGATTCGTTCGCCCGTCGTAATAAAGAGAGGCACCATCACCTGAGCACCCGTTTCAACGATCGCTGGCTTCGTGCCACCTGTTGCCGTGTCGCCCTTCACGCCGGGGTCAGTTTGGGTAATTTCTAGAACGACCGAGTTTGGCAGCTCCACCTCCATCACCGTCGCACCCCATCGCACCACGTTGACTTCCATCCCCTCTTTCAGGTATTTGACGCGATCGCCAATCTGCGCAGCGCTCAGACGACCTTCTTCATAGGTTTCCATGTCCATGAAGACATAGTCGTCCCCTTCTTTATAGGTATGCTGCATCGTGCTTTTCTCTAACACCGCCTGCGGCAAACTTTCCCCGGCACGAAACGTCCGCTCAACGACGCTGCCAGTCTGGGCATTTTTTAACTTAGTGCGAACAAAGGCTGAGCCTTTCCCTGGCTTAACGTGTAGGAATTCCACTACTCGCCACACCGACCCATCCAACTCAATGCTGACACCGGGGCGAAAGTCGTTACTGGAAATCATGAGTCCTGCTGTATTTGAAAAACAATCTGTGTTTGAGAAGTAATGCGCCTAGAGAACAATGCACCTAGAGAACAATGCGCCCAGAGAGCAATGTGCCTAGAGAACAATCGGCAACTCATTTTACCGCTCAGCGGGATTGATGTCACAGGGGGGGCAGTAATTCTTAGAGAACAAGTTTAGAGGATTGAGGTTAAAGATTTATAGCTGTCGCCAGTTTGCTTAGGACATTTTGGGTGGGGCGCGAAGCGCCCCACCCAAAATGTTCCTGTCCTGACCGCCTTGGCGGTTGCTATACCCACAGCAATTTTCAATTGCATAAACCACAGTTATTTTTGTAGAAGCCCCGCTCCGCGGGGCTTCTACAAAAATAACCCATACTTCACCAAGCACAAAACGCAGTAGGACGGGTGAAGAGCCGATCGAATACCTATCTGTGGGAAAATACCAAGGGAAGATGATGAGAGACAGGAATCCTATTCATGCAGCGAGTGAGCTTTCAAGAGACTTGTCAGACTATTCTTCGGTCTGTGGCAAGGGTGAGTGTTGTGACAGTTGTGGCGATCGCTCTAGCTATCGGATTTAACTTGACAACTGGGTTTATGGCGACCGGATTGAATAGGGGCACGGCGATCGCTCTGCCCCCCGGCAACGCTGTTACAGATGGCAAAGCTCTCCTTCGCAATGCTCTGCCTATTGAAAACAAGCCTGTCCGTGAGTTGCAGCGCACGTTTGAAACAATGTCAGATGCCCTGAGAGCTAGGCGTATCAGCGGCTTAACGCGCAACCTGGCAACGGCAAACAGAGTGCTGACCGTCAAAAAAGCGGCGCTGCTAGCTGGGGTTCCTGCCGATCGCCAGCCCCAGGCAGAAGCGCTGATTGCCGAAATGAAGGCTGATGTCGAGAATATGCGGGCTGATGTGGAGGCGCAGGACAAAGCAGCAATCCAGGTGAAGCGATCGCACATTTTAGACAAGGTGGGGCTACTAGAAGACTTGATGGTCGATCGCTTTCCCTACGAAGTTCCCGCAGAATACAGCAATCTGCCCCAGCTCAAAGGACGCGCCACGATTGAGATGGAGACGACTCAGGGCAAGGTGACGCTAGTGGTAGACGGCTATAACGCACCCGTCACCGCAGGTAACTTTGTCGATTTGGTGCAGCGGGGCTTCTATGACGGTCTTTCGTTTACTCGCGCCGAAGACTTTTATGTGCTGCAAATCGGCGATCCGCCGGGTAAAGAAGATGGCTTCATTGACCCGGATACAGGCAAATATCGTGCTGTGCCTCTGGAAGTCATGGTGAAAGGTGACTCTCAGCCCACCTACGGCATCACGCTAGAAGATGCTGGACGCTACCTCGATCAGCCGGTGCTGCCCTTCTCTGCCTATGGCACTCTCAGCATGGCACGCCCAGAAACAGAGCCAAATGGTGGCTCTTCTCAGTTCTTTTTCTTCCTATTTGAGCCAGAATTGACCCCGGCAGGTCTGAATTTACTGGACGGTCGATATTCTGTATTTGGGTATGTGACCGAGAATAAAGAGGTATTGAGAGAAATTAAGCAAGGAGATAAGGTGATCTCTGCCAAGGTCATCAAAGGGCTAGAAAATCTGGTGGAGCCTCAGCAGTCCATTTAATCTGAAAGCTTCCTCACTCTCAAGATTCACCACAAAAATCATTCCCCCTTGGGAACTACCCTATTGTCTAAATTCTTAAGCAAGCGGCGCGCTACGCCGCTTTTTGTTTTTAAAGGTGCTTTTAATTTCCGGCGGTCTTTACGGTAATTTCGGTTAGGTAAAAAGGGCAAGTGAGGTTAGAATCTCACGTAAACTTCAAGATTTAAAGTTGCCGTCGCTACCTATTCTTGGGCACACTAAAAAGACAGCATCAAAAGACACAATGCCTTTCTCCTCATATAAGCTTGTTAGATGCACTAGATTTGATACAACGATTTTTTAAATTGTAATTTTTTGAATTGTATAAGAGGAACTGGAAAAACGTGGTTAGCGATCGGCGCATTTTTATCGGAGATGTCCATGGTCATTACGATGGCTTGCTGCAACTGCTGGAGACGATCGCACCCGGTAAAGCCGACCAAGTTTACTTCGTGGGAGACTTGATCGATCGGGGGCCCAAAAGCGCCGATGTGATTCAGTTTGTCCGGGAGCAGGGCTATTTTTGCGTCCTGGGCAACCATGAGCAGCTTTTACTGGAGGCGTTTCCAGAGAGCGATCGCGTCTCTCAGTACGCGCTGCAAGCCTGGCTGCAAAGTGGCGGACAAAACACGGTAGCCAGCTACACCGATCCTGAGCTGCTTTTAGAAAACATTACCTGGCTACGCACTCTGCCAACTCACCTTGACTTAGGCGATGTTTGGCTGGTTCATGCAGGGCTGCATCCGCGCTTGCCAATTCACGCCCAAACTGCGCAGGAGTATTGCTGGATTCGAGAAGAATTCCATGGCAGCCTCAAGCCTTATTTTGCAGACAAGGTGATTATCACCGGGCATACCATCACCTTTACCCTTCCAGGCGTGGCTCCCGGCGAACTAGCTCGTGGGCGGGGCTGGTTAGATATTGATACGGGCGCATATCACCCTAAGAGCGGCTGGCTAACGGCGTTAGACTATACCCATCAACAGGTCTATCAGTTCAACGTGTTTAACAAGCGATCGCGCACTCTGCCCTTTGCGGAAGCCGTGGTTAATGTAGAACCCGCGCAGATTACGCGTCGTCGCCAGTTGCTTCATCTGTAAGGAGTTCTCAAAAGGAAGGATTTTTGTTACGGGTGCTTTGTCCTGATAACAAAAAATAACTCGTCCTAACTCAATTACGTAATGCTATAAAGCTGCATCACGTCCGAAATTGCCATCCTGGACTGTGCTCCCAGGGTCATAGCCGATCGATGCCCTTGGTTGAGATGCTCGGCAGCAGCGCAGGCAATCATGGCGGCATTGTCGGTGCAAAACTGGAGGGGTGGAAACAGCACCCGCAAATTGTGGGAGATTGCCGCCGTTTGCAGATGCTGCCGCAAGGCGCTGTTAGCAGCCACTCCACCTCCTACCACGATCGTCGTGAGTCCGTAATCCAGGGCGCAAGCGATCGCCCGTTTGGTCAACGCCTTCGCCACCGTTTCCTGGAAGCTGGCAGCAATATCGACCGTTGGCAGTTGAGGATCAAGTTGCTGTAGCTTTTGCGTAAGCCTCAGCACAGCCGTCTTCAAGCCGCTAAAGCTGGAGTCATAGCGGTGATAGCCGCCCTCTGGCAAAGACACCTGCCCTTCAGGCAGCGGAAAGGCACGAGGATTGCCCATCTGAGCCAGGCGATCGATCACAGGCCCACCGGGATAGCCTAAATTCAGCAATCGGGCGACTTTATCAAAGGCTTCTCCGGCTGCATCATCGCGCGTTTGCCCCAAAATCTCATAGGTGCCGCAGTCTTTGACAAAAATTAGGCTTGTATGACCACCAGACACCAGCAAGCAGAGAAACGGCGGATGCAGATCGGGTTCGCTGAGGTAAGCAGCATAAATATGACCCTCCAAATGATGCACTCCCAAAAACGGCTTTTGGTGGAGCATCGCCAGGGTTTTTCCTGCCGTTAGCCCGACCAGTAATGCTCCTACTAGCCCCGGCGCACAGGTGGCGGCAATGCCGTCTATGTTTGTCCAGTCTAGGTCTGCCCCGTGAATATGAGCCTGCTCAAAAGCTTGAGCGATCGCCCCATTCACCGTTTCCACATGCTGCCGCGAAGCCACCTCTGGCACCACGCCGCCGTACTGCTGATGGATGGCAATTTGGGACGAGACGATGTTAGCCAAGACCTGGCGATCGTGGACGATCGCCACTGATGTTTCGTCGCAGCTTGTTTCAATGGCAAGAACGGTAGACATAGGGAGATGAAGCTCAAATTCGATAGAAGGAGAGAAGTCTAAATTTTCGTTACGAAATGATTGAATTGTAGTTTTTTGTGAAGTGCAAAGCTTGTCTGCAAATTAAGTAAATAGGCTGAATCTTTACTATAGACATTTAAGCTGTTGATAGTGGGGCGATCGGGCTTTGGGCGGCGATTGCAACCGCTAGTTTCTAATTCTTATCTCTCTATCAAATATTCACCGTTCAACTGATCCAAAAACTCAGTAAACTTCTTTTAAAGCTTAACTTTACTGCGTCAACCTTGAGGAGTATGATTGCTCTGATAGTTCAACACCCCTTGTACAAATAACTTAACCTTTTGTACAAAAACTTTGTAATTTATAAATGAAGGGAAACAACTCCATGCGAAGATTGTTTGCTCTAGCTCTTGTTCTTTTCCTGTGCTTTGGTTTTGCACCTTCTGCCTCGGCAGATGTAGCGGGTCTGACTCCTTGCGGTCAGTCTAAAGCGTTCTTGGCGCGTGCTGCCAATGCCACAACAGATCAAGCTAAGGCGCGGTTTGATGCCTATGCCAACTCTAATGTTCTTTGCGGCACCGATGGTTTACCCCATCTGATTGTCGATGGTCGCCTCGATCACCTGGGTGAATTCATCATCCCCAGCATTTTGTTCCTCTATATCGCTGGCTGGATTGGTTGGGTCGGCCGCGCTTATGTCATTGCCGTTCGCAAAGACAGTAACCCAGAACTCAAGGAAATCATTATTGACGTTCCTTTGGCCATTCGGTTTATGCTTACGGGTTTTGCTTGGCCCTTAGCAGCTGTCAAGGAACTGACAACAGGTGAATTGACTGCGAAGGATAACGAAATCACCGTTTCACCCCGCTAGTTTTGACTTGTACGCTTCAGAAGCGGCACTATTCATTCTTGGAGCATACCTATGGGATATCTTCTGAAATACCTTTCTACTGCACCTGTTTTGGCAACGGCTTGGATGATTGTAACGGCTGGAATTTTGATTGAATTCAATCGATTCTTTCCCGATCTATTGTTCCATCCCTAAGCTCAGGATTCTTTGAATTCTTAATAGAAATAGGCTCCTATCTCAACAAGAGTAGGAGCCTATTTTGTAACTCAATAGGTTTTATTTTCGTGCCAGATTTTATAGCCGCCCCCAGCTTGTTTAGAACAATTAGGGTGGAGCGCTTCGCGCTCCACCCTAATTGTTCCCGTCATAACCGCCAAGGCGGTTGCTATGTCAGAGAGCAATAGCTGATTTTAGGGATTGCCCCCTATTCTTTCAGCCAAGGATTGATACTGATTCTCTGAAGAATCTTGAAAGACAGCTGCCGAAAAGCTCGATACCGGGCGATCGAGAGTCTGACTACACACCAAAATTGAAGTGGGTAGCGCACTCATCGCTCTTTGGAGTACCGGGCTTGGCTTAGCAGGTACGATGACAGCTAATGTTGATACCGTCAGGATTGCGGTGAATAGTGCCCCAAAATCGCAATGAACATACTTTGACAAAGGAATCTCCTTACCGCTTAACTCAGATAAATAGGGAACTACTGGCAAAATAGCTGCACTGCCTGAGAGTTGTTGCCCCTGAATTAACTGGAGTTGTATGGCGCTACGCGCTTAGATCTAAATGAGCTATTTTCTGAAAGCCGCGCTACGGGGGGCTTTTAGAAAATAACTTGTCCTAAGCTAATTATGTAGTGCCATACTGCTCTGAAGTTGCGTCTTGAATTAGACCCGATACGATCGCACGATTTGAAGCAGCGTTCTTTTCTTTGAAGAAGCGATCGCTGCCTAATCCTCATAATCGATATGCTGCCACACTCCATTCGGGTGGGTACAGTGTTTCTACGGGATCTTCATCGACACAATACTTTCTCTGACTCTTTCTGAAGAAAACATCAATTGCCGTCTGTTCTGACCTAAACAGTCAATCTGCTTAAATACCTACTTTTGTTTGAACGGCAAATCTGCATTCATTGCCTCTATTTCGTTCTGCTCCATTTCATTAACTTCCTCAATGTAGTTGCCCAAAATCTGCGTTAGGCGAGGATTATAGAAACGGTGTAGTGAATAGTTGGGCGCAGCCGGAAAACCCCGCCGCTTTTTGTGTTTACCTCCCGCACCCGGATCAAAGTTTTGAATATTGTGAGCGATCGCCCATTCGATCGGCGTGTAGTAGCAGGTATCAAAGTGCAGATTTTCAAAATCTTGAAATGAACCCCAATAGCGCCCATAAAGCTGGTCGCCCTTCGTCAAGCAGAAGGACATCCCTACTGGCGTTGGCGCATCGTGATACACCCCAAAGAGAACAATGCGATCGATGTAATGGGGATAAAGCTGCGCGAAAAATTCGCGGGTGAGGTACTTGCTGCCCCACCAGCCAAACTTGTCGCAGGTATCGCTGTAGAAGTCATACACGGTGGACAGCAGCTCAGGCGTAATTTGTTCGCCCGTCAACGGCTCTACGCGCAGTCCGGCTTCGGCGACTGCCTTGCGCTCTCGCTTGATATTGCGGCGTTGATTAGCGTTGAAGGCTCCTAGATAATCATCAAAAGTCTGGAAGTCCTGATTGTTCCAGACATAGCTGTGATGCAGCCAGCGTAAAAAGCCGTGGCGCTCCATTGTCAGCCGCCACTGGGGATCGGCATAGAGAAAGTTGCAGCCCGAAATCTTGTTACGAACGCAGAATTGATCAATTTCAGCCACCATCAGCGCCGTGATTTGCTCTTCATCTTCACCGGGCGCAATCAAAAACCGATAGCCTTCTGCCGGAGTAAAAGGCGACATGCCTAGCAGCTTGGGATAGTAACGAATGCCCAAACGCTGCGATAGCTCTGCCCACTGATGATCAAACACAAACTCGCCGTAGCTATGTCCCTTCAGGTAAAGCGGCGCGGCAGCAATTAGGGTGTTACTGCGCCACAGGGTCAGATGGTAGGGCATCCATCCGGTTTTAGCTCCGACGCTGCCTGAAGCTTCCATCGTATGAAGCCAAGTCCATTCTAGAAAAGGGGTTTTCAGGGGCAGTGCCAGAGCATCCCACTCTGCTTGGGGCACGTCAGCAATTTTGTCAATCCAGGCGACGGTGTAGCTGGGTTTGAGTTGTTCGACCATTGGAAGAATTGCGAGAGTGTTGAGGGTAAATCGCGGGTAAGCTGCCGGGGGTAAGCTGCTGGAGCGATCGCCCTTCTTTAAGTTAGTTTAATTTTTCTTCGTTTGTAGGGGGCGGGGCAGATTGCAGATAGTAGTGCAAAAAGACCTCTGAACCCATCACTTGAGTAGACAGCAATTCTAGCCGTGGAGCAAGGTGCGCCGGAAAGCCGTAGCCATCAACAGGTGTAGGAGATTGTGCACCGCCCAAAATTAGCGGACAGACCGTTAGCCAAATCTCGTCAATTACACCTGCCTCTAGGAGCGAAGCAACGAGCTGTCCGCCCCCTGTTACGACAATTTTTTCAAGCCCCAAAGCCGCAAGCTGCTGAAATATTTGATGCCAATTCGTGGGAGGAGCGGGGGAGCACGCCACTAGCACCCGCTCAAATTCGGGGCGATCGCTCCAACCCATTGCGCCTTCTGGGGTAGTCATCAACCATCGAGGCACCGCCTGCTGAAAAAATCGACACTCCGGATCGAGCCTGCCAGAGCTAGAACAGACAATATGAATAGGCTGAGGGAATTTGTCCTGCTGCTGGCGCTGCTGTAATAAGTCAGGTTGGGTTATTCTCAAGGTGGTGCCATAGGTACGCAGCGTTTCTGCGCCAAATAGCACGCCGTCCGCTTGAGCCATCTGCGTTTCTAGATGCAGTCTATCTGCCGTTGAGCCAAATCGAGCGGGCGATCGCTCCCTATCTGCAATCTTGCCATCCGCACTCATTGCCAGTACCACCGTTCCATGCGCCCTAGCTTGCTCTGTCATCTGCTCCGTCTCAAGGTTTAGAGTCTCTTCACAGGAAGCCCGGAGTTTATAAAGACATGCCGGGTCTATCCAGAGTAATCTGAATAGTATCTTTAGATGGGGTCTATTTTTGTGCAGGGTTTGCTGCCCCAAGTCGAGAAACCGTTATGGCAACGCTAGGTCAATCTTCCTTTCGCCGCATTTTGCTTCTGCGAATTTTGTTGCTCAGCATTCCTATTCTGTTTTTAGGAATGGCTGTCACGTTTCGTCGGGCAAGAGCTAGTTTGCTGGATACGGCTCGGCAAAATTTGGAGCAGAGCGCCGTTCGCAAAGCAGACACGATTCATACCGCTCTACGAGATTTGCAAACGGGCTTGGCGATCGCCAGCGAAACCTCGGCTCTACAATATGGCTCTCCAGCCGCGTCAAAAGTATTTCTCAACCAGCTTCAAAAGCAGCTGCCTACGGATGTTCAGTGTCTTCAGCTCCGCAATCTGCAAGCCAACCGGATTGTTGCGACAACCTGCGGCGATCGGATTTTAGACTCTGTTTCCACTAGCGCCTGGGCAAAGCAAAGAAATCTAGGGGATGCCAACCGTTTACAGATTCATACGCTGACTCTAAATCGTTTGAATTCACCGCCCCAAATCAATTTTCAGAGCCAGCTCAATCTGCTGATGAGCACGCCTGTCTACAACACAACAGGACAGCTTGTCTATAGCTTGACGGCTCAAACGGTTTTGAAGCAGCCCGAAAGTATTGCGCTGCTTCAGGGGTACACGGTCGTGATTGCGGCTGACGGCACGTTGTTGGCTCACCCTTTGGTCAACCGGGTTGGACTCAACACCTCCAGGGAGCTTGATCAAGATCGGTTTCAGGATATTCTGACTAACGTGCAGCGGGGAGATACAGGCTCTCGTCATTTATTTGGTCTGACGCTGGATCAAACCGAATGGGTAGCAGGCTTTAGTCCGCTAACGATTCCCATTTCGGCAACTGAAAGTCAAACCTGGACAGTTTTGGCAGTCACAAGGCTAGACAGCGCCCTGCAAGGGCTGGAGAACATTACTCAAACTTTGTTAATTTTGACTGCCGGGTTGCTGGCGGCACATCTGCTGGCAATGCTTTACATGGCAAGAGATTTAGCATTGCCGATCGAACAATTGGGCAAATATGCGCAGCGGATTCATAAGCGTGACGCTCTAGAGCGTGACTCCCTAGAGCGTGCCCCTCGAAATTTCCGCATTCGAGAGCTAAACCATCTGGCAGAGGTGCTAGACAACATGGTGGGGCGGCGAGAAGAACACACTAAAGAACTGGAGTCAGCATTGCAGGATGCAGAGGCAGCCAACCAGTTAAAGAGCGAGTTTTTGGCGAATACCTCCCATGAGCTGCGTACACCGCTGAACGCCATTATTGGCTGCATTCGCCTAGTTAAAGACGATTGCTGCGACAGCAAAGAAGAAGAAAATGAGTTTCTAGGTCAAGCCGATAAAGCGGCGATTCATCTGCTCAAGATCATTAATGACTTGCTGGATATTCAGCGAATTGAAGAAGAAAAGCTGCCGTTGACGATCGAAACGGTTGATCTGCGCAACATCCTCAAAGAAACCATTGACATAGAATCTGCGCCGATTCAGCAGAAGGGCTTGCAGCTCTCTGTCACCCCTCTGCCAGAACCGCTAATGATCCGTGCCGATGCCGCTCGGCTGAAGCAGGTGTTGCTCAACGTGGTCTATAACGCCATTAAATTCACCGATCAGGGCGGCATTACAATCGAAGTCCAGCTAGAACAGATTGCCGCTGAGGCAACCTATGCTAGCAGCAACGGTCATCATCTCAACGGAGCGAAAGATGACGATGACGAGGCTGTGGGCACAAAGTTTTGGGTGATCATAGCCATTAGCGATACTGGCATTGGTATTGATCCGGTTCAGCAGCACAAGCTATTCCGCCCGTTTGTCATGGTGGATGGGACGACGACGCGCAAATTTGAGGGCACCGGACTGGGGCTTGCTATCTCGCGCAACTTAGTAGAGATGATGGGTGGACATATTACGCTCCATAGTGAAGGTCTGGGGCATGGCACTACGGTCAAAATTGCGATTCCGGTACTTGAAGACAGCTTCAATGACATTACCCAAAATCCGGTTAGGGAAGCAGCAATTAATGCCAAGTCCAGTTGATCTACCTTGCGTTACTTACAGCGCTTTGAGCTTGGTTAAGGACAAGTTATGGCTGTCGCCAGTCTGTTTAGGACGTTTAGGGTGGGGCGCTTCGCGCCCCACCCTAAACGTCCCCGCCCTAACCGCCTTGGCGGTTGCCCTATTGAAAATTGAGGTAAGGTCAACTGAGACTGCCTAGTTGAAGGTCAAGGCTTAAAGCTTAAGGCTTAAGCTTTAAGGAGACAGGCTGACCATCTTGATTAAGAGATTGACTCAAAGCCGACAAAATTTGCACTAATTCTGCGCCCAGCCAGCCAGAGGAAATGTCAGAGGGCTGATTTTCTCGAACGCAGGTTAGAAAATGATCGCAGACCTGATGGAGCGGTTCGGTATCCTCCAAACTAAAGACATGCCGATGTTGATCGATCGCCTGATGCCCTTGGGACAATCCCCCTTCCAACAGCGTGAGGGGCGTATCAGGTGCCAGCTCATCAAAGACCAGCGTGCCGTGGCTGCCCGCGAGACAGAGCCGCCGCTGTTTATCAGGATTTGACCAGCAGAGGTGAATCGAAGCCTGAAATCCACTAGGGTAGAGCAGCTTGACCCACACTAGATCAGATAATCCATTGGGGAATCGTGAGTTGTTTGACACTGTTTGCAGCCAAGTTTTACCCTGTGCCTGAACTTGGATGGGCACTTCATCTAGCCAATAATTGAAAATAGCGATATCGTGAATTGCCAGATCCCAGAGGGCATCGACATCGCTGCGGACAGGCCCTAGGTGCGTACGGGTGGCATAGCCGTAGCGAGGGCTGCCCAACCGAGGAAGCACCGCCTTGCCCTGCTGGACTGCCGGATGAAAGAGATAAGTATGGTCAACGACAAGCTGTCTCTGCTGCTGTGCGGCGAGATGACACAGCTCTAGCGCCTCGACAACCTCTAGGGTGAGGGGTTTTTCGGCTAGCACATGTAGCCCCTGTTGCAGAGCGGCACGAATCAAGGGGTAATGAGTGGCGGCAGGAGTAGCGATCGCCACCGCCTCCAGCCCCGGCAGGTTCATCGTCTCAGACCAGTCTTGGATCAACTTAACCCGATCAAGCTGAAATTCGGCTGCAACTGCCGTCAGCCGCTCAGCGCAAGGATCGACCACTGCGACTACGTTCGATCGAGGATGATGCGCAAAATTTCGCAGCAGATGTGTACCCCAACGCCCAGCGCCCAAAATAGCAATATTGACAGGATGAAACTTTGAATCTTGGATATTTTGGATTAGAGGAATTTGAGCGATCGCTCCGAAAGGCGATGCTAAATCCAGTGACAGAGGTGAAGGTGGAGTGAAAACCATGGGTTGCCCTTGGTGGCTGATTCTCTTCATAGAGTGCCCAGGAATTTCAGGTCTACGTTTCCGAAGAATTGCTGAAATTTGAAGGGCGATTGCCTATTTCACCCAGCTCTTGAAGCGCTAGAAATGCCACCTGTGCGGCAGCTTGCTCGGCAGCTTTTTTAGATTGTCCTTTGCCCTGTCCCCAGAGCTTGTCTTGAAACCACACCTCGGCAACAAAACGCTCTTTGTCGCCGTAAGTTTGCCCTACTTCGGTGACGCGATATTCTGGCAGAGCATGACCGTAGTTTTGCGTCCAGATTTGCAGCGCGCCCTTGTAGTTTTGCAGAGTCGGGTCGCGACGGATGGCATCAGAAAACTGCTGAAAGTGCGGATCGAGCCAGGGACGAATCAGGCTGAGGCTGGCTGTGCTGAGGTAGAGAGCCGCTAGAATTGCCTCAAAGGCAGCGGCTAGGCGAGACTCTTGCCCCACCTTGTCGGCAAGGGTGCTGTTTGCCATCAGCAAATAGCGATCGCATCCATACTGGTCGGCAATTTGAGCCAGGAGGCGATCGCTGACCAAAATGCTGCGGATGGCGGCAAGTTCGCCCTCGGCGGCAGCAGGATAGGTTTCAAACAAAAAGGCGGCAGCAGCAAGCTTTACTACGGCATCGCCCACAAACTCTAGCCGCTCATAGTTCGCCTCAGCCGAAGCCGTAGGATGGGTCAGCGCCAAGTTCAGCAAGTCCCATTTGATTACAGACACAGCCTGCTCCGATAGCCCTAGCTTTTGCATGAGCTGGCGTAACTGCTTTTGACGACGCGGATCAGAAAAATTCACTGAGCTAACAAAACTAAACGAAGGGGATTTACAGAAAGGTTAGGACTTACGCATCTGCACTCAAAATCTCCTAATTCTGGAGGACTTTGAACTCTAGCTCCCCCAGAATTGGGGGTTGGGGGAAGATTTCACCTCAATCTACGTAAGTCCTGAAAGGTTTTATGGCTGTCGCCAGTTTGCTTAGGACATTTATGGTGGGGCGCTTCGCGCCCCACCATAAATGTCCCCATCCTAACCGCCTTGGCGGTTGCCATAGAATCTAAAATCGCCATAGGGGCGGGAAGAGGCGGACATAAGCCGGGTTCTGTTGTTTGGATGGCAGAACCACCCAAACGGCAGTTATCTATCTGGGATGTTTGTCACCAAACACCTCTAGCGGATTTCGCAGAAGCAGGATTTCTCCTCCCCTACTCGGAGCCGGAAAAAGACCAACCGATCGCTCCTTCGACCTTGCTTCCAACCGGGGTTTACCGAGCCAGCGCCTCTCGACGCTGCTGGTGCGCTCTTACCGCACCCTTGCACCCTTACCTGTTAGCCTCACTAGCCCATAGGCTAGTGAGACTCCATCGGCGGTATGTTTCTGTGGCACTATCCTCACGATCGCTCGCACTGGGCGTTACCCAGCAAGTTTAGTCTTTCGGAAGCCCGGACTTTCCTCAAACTGCTTTGAGTCTCCTTTCATCAGGATTCTTTGACAATTCGCAACCGCCTGCGCCTCCTCTTCCCTTTGTCCTAGTTTAGTAGGTTGCGGAATAAACGCGTGGGTGATGTTCTAGACATCTTGTTGATTTTTTAAAAGGGGCACTCCGCGCCTCTTTCAAAAAATCAATAACACATTTGAAACACTATCAATGCGTGACAGAGTAAACCCTGCTCTATTTTTTGGGGTTCCAAGGAATATGATCCCACCAGGGCATATTGATCACCTTAAATTTGCACCAGAGCGGATACTGATGTTCCTTGCCGCCGCCCTCATCTAGCAGATTCATTTTCAGCATGAGACGCAAAGAAAAGTCGAGATGCGCTTTGCGATCCTTAAAGTTGCTGTTGAGGTCTTTGATTTCTTTAGAGGCTTTTTTATCTTTAGCTTTTTTCTCAAGTTCGTCTAAATCGACTAAAGGCGCGCTCGGCTCCAGCACATTTTTATCAGGATTTGGTTTCATGATGTCTTCGGCAGTGAGCTGAGCGCTAAGGCTAGTGCCGGGAGTGACAGGGCTAGAAAATTGAGAGCCGATCGGACGGTTAGTGCTGGTGATTTGCTTGTCGCCATTGAGACGGATGACGCGACGGGAGGGGGTGCCGAAGTCGGTCAGGGTGCTTTTGTCCCAGTCGGCGTAGATTTGGACATTCTTAGACTTATTCTTGATAGTTGCCCCTAGCATTTTGGGCTGATCGCCGTGCTTGTAGCGATCCTCAAATTTGAAGCTCACCTCAACAATGTCTTTGAGCTGGACTTCTCCAAGCGTCATTGCTTCTAGCTGGGTTTCTAAATCTTTTTTGTCAAAATCAATCCGAGTTTGAGCCTCTAGATCATCGATCGCCCGACTCACGACGTAAGCCACGCAGATGAGGAAAATTACCAGAATAATTAGGTCAGTGTCGCTCATGGCTCTTGTTTGCTTATTCCTCGTTCACTCACTCAAGAAGTGTGGCTTCTAGAATTCTAGAACTTGGTTTCAAAAGCGCGCTAACGAAACGGATATAAAGTAGAAATATAAAGTGAGTAGAAATACAAAGCGCGAAGACTTGTGAGTCTCTTTCCAGGATGAAGTCAGCAATCTAGACCAAGTGGAACTCTCTTAGCGCAGGTAAAAAATTTGCATTTTCGTGGCTAGAGCGGCTGAGCTTAATTAGAACAAAGCGCTGAAGTGAGGTTAACCCCGCCCATTGTCCAGTCGTGAGAGCAACGCCCAAGCTATTCCCCTGCTCCTGAACGCTTTCGGGAATGGTGGATAGATCCGCCCAGTCTGGATGACTCTCGATCGGTAGATCAGCCGGAGTCTCGTCTAAGTGAGCCTGAACAAATTGGTGGAGGAGCGATCGATAAGCCTGAGTTTCTGCTTCGGTCGCGCAATGAGTGTCTAGCAGAACTCGCCGCTCGTCTGCCGTGAGGTGATTCCAATGGTGCAGCTTCAGCTTGACTCCGCAGCGATCCAGCTTGTAGCGCACCGTCATGGGAATGCAGCGTAGCGTTGTGGCGAAATCTGTCTCGAATTGGAAAAATTGGCTCATGGCTGCGTCAGATCGGGGGCTATATGTATTTTTGAGTCTTCTATCCTATACCCGACTTATGGCTCACGCCATCGCTAAAAGAATAGAAGATTGAACGATTTTATCGATGATGCTCCCTGTATAGCTGACTTTCCAGCCGACTTGAGGCAACAACTTTTCCTTGCTTGATCACGGTTCGTCCCACAGGTGAAGCGATCGCCTCACTCACCGAACGAGCGTCCAAAATCACTAGATCAGCCGTTTTTCCCACCTCCACGCCATAGGTTTCAATGCCGATCGCCCTTGCCGCCTGAGTCGTCGCCATGCGGAGACAGAGCTGATGACTGGCAATCGTGCCCATTTGCAAAACCTGAGCGAGCAGCATACAGATTTTTAGCACATCGCCATCGCCAAAGGGCGTAAATAGATTCATAACATTGTTGGTTGCCAGCCCCACATTGACTCCCAGTTCGGCAAGCTGATGCACAGGGGCAACGCCGCGCCGCACGTTATGAGTGTCTTGGCGGGACATCATGTAGAGATCGGAGGCGGGTAGCGCTAAGACAGATATTCCAGCAGCCCGAAGGGCGGGGGCGATCGCCGCTAGTTCTCCCGGCTCTAGCGCCGCCAGCTTAGTCATATGCCCCAGACAGACGCGCCCTTGCCAGCCGCGTTTCACGGTTTCCTGAATCACAAACGGCACGAGCAGCGGCTCTGAATCGTCCAAAAAATCCAGATGAAAATCAACGTCACAGTCGAAGTCTTGGGCAATGTCAAAAATGATTTGCACATTGCGCTCTGGATCAGCATCCACGTAGGGGGCAGAACCAATCACATCTCCACCCATTGCCATTGCCTGTCGCAGCAGCTTTTCGGTGGCGGGGGTCATTCCTTCCTGCGCAAAGACCGCCAACTGGAGCGTCATGCCCCAGGCATACTCTGTGCGGAGCGGCAGCAGCGCCTCCATGCCCGTTAGCCCCACGATCGGATCGACCTCAACATGGCTACGCATGGCGGTTATGCCAAAGGCGATCGCTCTCTCAATCATCTGTCTAGCGCGAGATTGAATGTCCTCAACCGTAAAGGATTGCTTCAGCCGCAGGGTTTCCCGCATGGCTTCGGCAAAGTTGCCTTCCTGAGCGGGATAGCGATCGAGTAGCAGAGCTTTGTCGAGATGAAAGTGGGCATCGACCAGACCAGAAATTACCAGGCGACCACCAGCATCTATGATCTCAACAGCCGGAGCTTCAGGAGCAATCGCGGGTGAGATATCAATAATTTGGGCTTGGGCGATGCCAATGTTCCAAAGTCCAGAGCGATCGGGGATCTGAGCATTAACGATCGTGAGATCTGTAGTATTGAAAGTCATTTAGCAACTGGCATATAGCATTACGGAATTGAGTTAGGATAATTTATTTTTTGAGAGCCGCGCTGAGCGCGGCTCTCAAAAATAACTCATTGGCTCTGAGCGCGCAGCGCTATATCTAGGAGTACAGGAGAGAGCTGAAGTCACTATGACTTGAAATCACCGAGATTATTATGAGCAAATTCTCAGTCAGCACTATCGAACTCTGCTTCTAGATTTTTACGAGCGCAATGAGTTCTACCGACACCTAAGCTATTGAGACTTTCTTGGATAAGGCTCAAGATATGAAAAGACAGTTAAAGCTAATCAATTTGCCTTAAAGCGATCGATAGGGCACGCTCTGATAAACGATCTAGCGAAAGCTCATTGTCGTCTGTGATGAGATTTTCCTTGTGCATCAACTCCAACACGGTTTGATACAGAATTTTCTCAACTTGCTGAGCGCGATCGCTTAACCAGTCGTGGGTTTCAGCGTCTTCGGGAAACTGCTCAATGCAACTCTTTGTATAGGATCGGAAATTGTGTACCTGCCGCAGAAGACTGGCTAAGTAACCAGGACATTCACACGCAATGATGTCAACAGATTCACAAATAGCTAGCAGCAGCTCCTCAGAGACATCTGAAGGAAGTTTGATGGTTCTCTCGGAGGGGTTGGAAGTATTCAAGGGTTTAAGAAATATAGCTACGACTCAATTGTTGAGACTGCATTACGCATTGCTGAGCCTCTAAAATCCAAAATAATTGACAGAACAAAGTTTTGGAATCTCTCTCTCGGATTATTCATCCAATGAAAGATTCACGTTATTGATGCCTTGATTGATTCATTATGGATGTGCGCTTACGAGATACGTGCTGCTAAACCGCGATCGCTTCGGGTGCTGCCAATGCCAAAATGTGATAGCAAGAAGGCGTTTCCTCGCCTAACACCTCTTGAATACGGCTGCGAATGCAAACATGCAGATCCTGAATGGAGTCAGTGAAGCTGTGACGAACATGCAGCACTGCGGTTTGCTTCTGAAATTCGTGACCATAGTACGCCACAAAGTAGGTGTAGCGATCGGGGTCGGGGGCATCTAAAACAAAATCTCTCATGGGTACCAGATTCTCCTGTCACTGGAAGTCGATGGATTAGTCAGAAAGGGGCAGAGAAAGTTGTTTGCCTAGGCAGCTAGGCGGGTTGTTGAGATCGCCTAAGTCTACCTTTAGACTATGTTCTTCTAGATTATGTTAATGCGCAGATTAGCTCTACAGTATTTATGCTTTACTCACCTCAGCGCTTCGGTGTAGGGACTGGAGAAATCACTGACTTAAACCATTTAATTCAGCCCGACTCGTCCAGCACCTTTCAACTTTTTGAGTCCTACTCCTCTAACAGTCTATAGCGAAACCAATAGGCTGTCGCTCTGTATCTTTCCCGAATTTTAGAGGGTCATGGCTCTCAACTTGTTCCGAACGGCGATCGCACTAGCCAGACGAAAGCGGAATGGTACACTGGGATGCACCAAATCAAAAATGCGGCGTGCGGTAGCAATGATCTTCCCTGATTTAGCGCAGTTTAAAGAATTAGCTCAGCAAGGCAATTTCGTTCCGGTTTTTCAAGAGTGGGTTGCCGATCTAGATACCCCCGTTTCTGCCTGGTATAAGGTTTGCGCCGGACAGCCCTATAGCTTTTTGCTGGAATCGATTGAGGGCGGCGAAATTATTGGACGCTATAGCTTCTTGGGCTGCGATCCGCTATGGATTTTGGAGGCAAGGGGCGATCGCACCACTCAGACGCATCGAGATGGCTCAACGCAGATCTTTGAGGGCGATCCGTTTGAGGCGTTGGCGACCTGCCTTGCCCCCTATCGTCCGGTCAAGCTGCCCCATCTGCCGCCTGGAATTGGTGGGCTATTTGGCTTTTGGGGCTATGAGCTAATTCACTGGATTGAGCCGCGTGTGCCGATCTATCCGCTGAGCGAGGGCGATTTGCCAGACGGGCTGTGGATGCAGATCGACCAGCTTTTGATTTTTGACCAAGTGCAGCGCAAGATCTGGGCGATCGCCTATGCAGATTTGCGCGATCCTGCTATCGATCTCCAACAAGCCTATGAATCTGCTTGCGATCGCGTGACTCAACTTGTAGACAAGCTGCAACTGCCGCTTTCAGGTCGGGACACGCTGCTGCAATGGACGCCGCCGAATAAATCGAAGTCTAACCCTGACGAAGGTTTGGCGGCTCGGTATGTCAGCAACACCACAAAGGAGCAATATTGCGCCAACGTTGAAAAAGCCAAGGCGCATATTCGAGCAGGAGATATTTTCCAGGTGGTGATCTCCCAGCGCCTCTCGACCGAGCTGAAAGGCGATCCGTTTTCGCTGTATCGATCGCTGCGGCTGATCAATCCCTCGCCCTACATGGCGTATTTTCACTTTCAAGACTGGCAGATCATAGGCTCTAGTCCAGAGGTAATGGTCAAAGCCGACCTGTCGCCCGAAGCAGAGGGGCTGAAGATTGCGACCCTACGCCCGATCGCTGGAACCCGCCCTAGAGGCAAAACGCCTCAGCAAGATGCTGAATTTGCCACAGACTTGCTGCAAGATCCCAAAGAGGTTGCCGAGCATGTGATGCTGGTGGACTTAGGACGCAATGATCTGGGGCGAGTTTGCGCCAACGGGACGGTCGTGGTCGATCAGCTGATGGTGATTGAGCGCTATTCTCACGTCATGCACATTGTCAGTAATGTAGTGGGGCAGCTAAGTGCTGACAAAACGGCATGGGAGCTGCTCAAAGCCTGTTTTCCAGCAGGAACGGTCAGTGGTGCCCCAAAAATTCGCGCTATGGAAATCATCCATAATTTGGAATCTTGTCGGCGCGGTGTATACTCCGGCTCATACGGCTACTATGACTTTGAGGGACAATTGAACACAGCGATCGCCATTCGCACCCTAGTGGTTCAGAGCCATCCAGACGGTAAGCGCTTTGTTAGCGTTCAGGCTGGGGCAGGGCTAGTAGCAGATTCCGACCCCGAACGAGAATATGAAGAAACGCTGAACAAGGCGCGAGGGATGTTGGAAGCCATTCGCTGTTTGGAAGAGTAGAGGAGCAATTTGTAACATCTCCGAAAACCTTAACTCAGATGCTACTCTTTGCTAACCTCCCCACAACCTTTTAATTACCTCGCCTTTAGCTGAGAAATCTATGCTAGTCCTCAATGTTAGCTAGGTTACATAGGTATGCTGAACTCCCCAGTTTTAGAAGCAAAGCAACAGCCCGATCTGCGCCAACTGCTCGAAGAGCTATACCAGGGGAGGAGTTTGCAGCCTTACCGAAGTGGTCAAACCATTCGGATGCTCCCAGACGAAATTTTTGTGGTCTGTCGGGGCGTGGTTCAGCTCGGAACCCTCTACGATACGGGTGATGAAGCGCTGCTAGGGCTTGCCTGTCCTTCCATGCCTTTTGGATTACCGCTAGCGCTGATTCGACCTTATCAAGCTATGGCGCTAACCGATGTAGATCTAATGCGGGTCAAAATGGCTGAGATTCAGCAATCGCAGATGCTAATGCAAGGGCTGTTTCGGCACTTGACTCGTCGCTTGCAGCAGACAGAGGCAATATTGGCGATGGTGGGCTACCGTCGGGTTGAGGAGCGGCTGCGTCATCTACTGCTGCTGCTGGTGCAGGAAATTGGGCAACCCGTACCTCAAGGAATGCGCCTTAGCGTCCGGCTGACCCACCAACAGTTGGCCAACGCGATCGGTACAACCCGTGTAACCGTGACCCGTCTGCTGAGTCAGCTTCAGGGAGAAGAATGGCTGATTGTGAGCAGCGATCGCCACATTATTTTGCCCAGCAACTCACTGCTGCTAAACCGCACGGTGTTTGCTTAAAATTATGGATCATGTAAAATCCAATTTTCTTTAAAGGCACTCCACGCTTCTTTTAACAGACTTAGACTCAGCAAGACGCACAATCCTAAGCTGAGATTTGCTCAGTTTGTGCGAGGAACTTCGGCAGAGGAAGGTGCTATGGAAGGAGCTGTGGGCTGAGCCTCTTGAGTTTGCGGCGCTTGAGGATTTTCCATCACTACTGCCTCGTAGGGCACAACCCCAGACGCTTCGCTATTGAGACAGCGAGCCGCTTCACCTGAAAGATCAAGCGATCGGTCTTCCAGGTAAGGGCCGCGATCGTTAATGCGTACTACAACCGAATCCTGTGTTTCTTGATTAGTAACTTTGAGATAGGTGTCGAAGGGTAAGGTTGGGTGAGCAGCCGTTAGCTTCACAGGATCAAACGTTTCGCCTGTCGCAGTCAGGCTTCCGGCAAAAGATGGGTCATACCAAGAGGCGTTGCCCTTGAGCTGCTTTTGGGTAAGGCTAAGCGTATGCATCTGACTTTGTGCCTCTGCAATTGGCACGGGCAGAACCTCTAAAGCCGATCGCAAGTTGTTGACCCAGGAGATTGCCAAGAGTTCAGGGTTCCGATCGAATTGAGAAATTAGCTCTGGGTCAATTTGAAACAGAATGATTTCTCCTGCCTTGCCTATCGGGGTCAGGCGATCGATCGTAGCTTGCAGTGTTTCTGGGCTAAAGTCAGGATTGTTCAGGGCTTGCTCCAAACTCTGGGCGAGGGCATCTGCCTGAGCCTGAGTCGGCAAATTGGCAATGGTTTGCCCTTTTACCTGCACTTGAAACACTCGATTGAAAGCGGGTTTAGGAAGCATTTCGTCAGCGGCTAGACAGTCTCGCTGTTCATGCTCAGGCTGTTCTGTGGAAGTGCCTCCACCCTTGACGCTGCTCAACTCCTTCGTGTCATTTGCTTCTGGAGGCGGAGTGAGCGATCGCGGGTTTGGATTCTCGACAACGGCTACAAGGGGCGCATCAAAATTGAGGGACTCGCTAATGCCAGAAGACCAGCTAGAGATGGCTTTGACAAATTGTAAGGACGGGCTAGGAACTGAAGTTAAAGGGCTTTGAGTTGTCTGAGCTTGAACTTCAAGTTCTGAGTTTGAAGAGGGTGGCGCAGTCAGATGGCTTGCCGAATTGCTAACCGAATCACTGACCCAGAAATCTGCCCGATCGCCTAAAACTGGCTGTAACACTTCTAAGTCCTGCGGCAATCCAGAGTTAAGTACGGTGCTAGAAGAGCTGGAAAATGCAACTAGGGCGTAAAGAGAGCTGCTGTAGTCAGACGGGATAGATACGAGGCTGATCATAAGCAAAACTTGTGTGAAATAACCCTGATAGAACAGTTAGGTGTCAAATCATACCCTTTAGCTAGACCATTCACATCCTTCTATAGTCGATAGTAAGAGAGGCCTTTAACAGTGCTGAGTTATGGCAGAAAACTTCATTAAGAGTTGACATAGATTGGATATGAGAATGCTTTGTTCAATGCTTCTTCCAAATCCACAGCTTTCAACCATATAAACATATACAGCGCGATCGTAGTTCATTCCGGTAATCAACCTAAAATTTATGACCCTCAAAGCTTTCACCATGCATCATCTATGACTTACTCTGACCCAATTTCGCAGTGGGATAGCCTGCTGACTAATCTAGGCGTATGGCAAGGTTCTTTTAGCCGTTTTTCGCCTAAAGGTCTTTTGCAGGACGAGACTTCCAGCCAGGTGACGTTAGAAGGCTTGAGCAACAATCGAACCATTCGACAGACGATCCAACAGGTTTCTAGTCAGACAGGCGAAATTCTCTCGAATAAAGTTTTGGAGTACAGTACGCTAGGTCGCAGTATTTTGCTGTTTGAAACGGGAGAATTTTCTCAAGGCTCCCTTCAGTTTTCGCCGTTCTCCGAGTTTGGAGCTGAGCTGGGCTTTATGCAGGGCGATCGCCGCTTACGCTTGGTGCAGCTGTTTGATAAAGGAAGTCAGCTCTCTAGTCTGACGCTGGTTCGAGAGCATCGCCAAGACTCTCTCAGAGCAGAACGCCCGCCGCTGACACTAGACCAGCTTGTGGGCACCTGGTACGGAGAGGCGGTAACGATTTACCCAGATTGGCGATCGCCCGATCGATATGCCACGACTCTATCCATTCAGAAAGAGGGCGATCGGTTAGTGCAGCAACTCACGGCTCCTGAAGTAAGTCTCACTTCTACTGCTGCTATTGAAGGCTGCATTCTTCGGTTTGAGCAGGGTCAGTACCCTATTCAGGTGGTGCTGTTGCCCGATGGCGCGTCCTCCAATACGCCAATCCAGATTCCCAAGGGTCAGCCGTTCTTTTTAGAAGCAGGATGGCTAATAGCGGCAGGTTTACGGCAACGGATGATTCGTCGATATGATGCTCAGGGCGCGTGGGTTAGCCTGACACTTGTGACTGAAAGAAGGAGCCAGTAATCAAAATTGAGCAAAACTCTCCTGATCCAGTAAAAACCCTTAGGTATAAGGGAGTGGTAGATGCACCCTGATAAATCCCTGGCTTCTGGTCGGGGATTTTTATTTTCTCTGTGCAGTCAAACAGAATTCTTGCTTTACAACTCTATTTTTTCCTGATTTCATCCCTGCCTATAGGTATAAAGGAATGGTAGATGCACCCTGATAAATCCCTGGCTTCTGGTCGGGGATTTTTTGTTGTGTGGTAAATTTTATACCTATTTTCGTGCCAGCATTGCTCAGATATGGCGCTACGCGCTGAGAGCCAATGAGTTATTTTTTTGAGTTGTTTTTTGAGAACCGCGCGGCGCGCGGTTCAAAAAAAACAACTGCCGCCTCATCACTTTAGATTGGTATCAGACGAGAGCTTGAAGC
>NZ_JCACIN010000096.1:0-21225 GCF_059504425.1 Drouetiella sp. | reverse complement strand
AGGGCTTAACTTTATGACTCGTATTATATGTTTCCTCACATTAAATTGGTATAAGCAAAACTTGACTTCGCTTAGGCAAATATTGGCGTTGAGTACACAAAACTTGATTTCGCTTCTTGATGTATAGATTGTGCTCAAGCGAAATCTAATTACAGATACGCCAATCTTGATATTGAGAAGGCAAAACTTGATTTTAGGCTGAAGTTTTCTAGTGTGGCTCAGGCGTGGATTGAATTGTAGATTGCCTCTAAAACTTATTTACCAGCTTTTCAGTAGCGCTCTTACTCCAAGACATTTGGGTTGAAGCGCTTAGGGCAGATTGCAAGATAAGACCACCTTTAAGACCCGGCGTTCTGCTGAGGGGAGATAGCAAATCAATGGGCGGTAGCGCCATCCAGTTCTCAGGGGCGATCGAGCCAGAAAACAGAGGTATAGATGGAACAGAGGATGGCTCAGGGATTAAGTCTGGCGTGCTGCTATCAGGAGTGATACTAGGGGCACCATCAACGTTACCGCTAGAGTTACTTCCTGAATCAACGGATGGTTGGGGAACACTAGAAGAGGTGGGTATTGCCGGATCAAGGGCAGGGGGTGCCCACTCTAAAGGTACATATTCGGGGCTAAGAAGGCTTCCGGGTGCGCTGGGTGCAGTCTTGTTTGAGATGCCGCTGTCTGGCGTACCGCTAGGCATTGTCTCCATTCTGACCGGAGAGCCATCAGCAAATAGAGCAGGAGGCTCTGCCCAAGCCAAAGCCTGAGTGCGATCGATCAGCAGACCCGGAGATTGGGAAGAAACGGGTAATGCTGCACTCAGATCGGCTGTGGAGGGCATAGCAGGAGCTACAGCAGAATTATTAGGAGGTACAGCGCTAATCTGTACTAGCGTCTTGTCGGTACTATATAAATTTGCTGTAGCCTGTTGCAGCATTTCCTGTGCAGGAGAACTTTGGTAGAGCATCGAATCTTTTAGCAGGGTCAAAGAAGACATAACGCCTTTCCAATCGCCTTGCTTTTTGGCAGCAGAGGCTTGACGCAAAGCCGTCCATTCTTTTGCCCAACGCTGCTGTAATTCTGTTGCCCGATCGTAGCGCTGGCTAGTAGATGGAATTGCCTTGAGCATCCATATTGCCATTCTCATATTTGCTCGTTTGTACTGACTGCTAGCACGCTGAAGCAATTCTTGAGTCCAATCTTCCTGAAGCTGCTGAGCTTCTCCATAGGACATACTGTTCCTAGGAATTCCAGCAACGGTATTAATCGCCTCTGCCAGCTGATCGCGAGTTGCAACCGATCGCGCTTTCGTCAACAGGCGATCGTAAAGTCCTTCTATCTCTCTGGGTAAGGGCTTAGAATCCGGCTCTAACTGAGCGGCTAGAAGGGTGAGATTAGAGATAGATGGATTTGTCCAGCTATAGAGTGCCACTGCGGAAGAAACGATCGCCCCGCTACCAACTAGCCAACGGTTCATAATAAAAACTCCCGAAATAACAGATTGATGGACTCACGTAGATAGGACTTATGCATCTGCCTTCTAAATTCCCCAGTTATTGATGTTTATTGTTTGAAAGGTGCGCAGCGCACCTTTCAAACAATAAACAAAATCCTTAAACGATGTTGAAGTTAGTCGCCGCAAAGCTAGCGATGTTAGTCAATCCTGCTGCACCCCTTTGGTTGTCTAAATTAGCCAAGACGCTAATATCGCCACCATCACCCAAATCTCTGGAATACACCAGTCGGGTCAGACCTAGCGTGGTGTTGAAGTAGGCAAATACGCCCGCATCGGCGGTCACGGCATTGTTGTTGGCGATCGCCCGCGCCGCGCCCCCAGCAGCCGCAAAGCCATCGGTCAGGACAATCACATTGCCGTTAGCCAACTGAGAAGCTGCTGCCTTTTGAAAGTTGATGGCGCCGATACCTAGATCGGCACCGTCTAGGGTGAACTGGTCTTCTGCGATCGTAAAGTCGGTGATGATATCCGGCTGGTTCAAGGCGTTAATGCCCGTCGTGCCTGCGGGAGCTGGAGTGCCATTGGCAAAAACATTGCCCCGGTAGACAAACTGATCGCGCCCGCTGCCGCCTGTCATGTTGTCATTACCAGAACCACCCACCAGAAAATCATTGCCGTTGCCGCCTGTGAGGGTGTCGTTGCCCACTCTGCCATCGATCGAGTCATCCCCACTGCCACCGCTGAGCTGGTTAGCGCCAGCATCTCCAAACAGCACATCGCTATTGCTGTCCGTGAGTCTGCCCGCAGCGCCATTCACTAGATTAAAGTTGGCGATCGAGAATTGCGCTAAGTTTGCCTGTCCTGCCGTTCCTCGCTGGTTGTCCAGATTGGCAAGGACACTAATATCGCCGCCGCCACCCAAATCTGTGGAGTAGACGAGCCGATTGAGCTGTAGGGTTGTGTTGAAGTAGACAAACACGCCTGCGTCCGCCGTGATGTTGTTGTTGTTGGCGATCGCCCGCGCCGCAGCCCCGGCAGCAGCAAAGCTATCCGTTAGGACAATCACATTACCGTCAGCAATCTGGGAAGAAAGCCCTTTCTGAAAGACCACGCTATCGATACCGAGCGCCTGGGCATCTAGCGTAAACTGATCTTCGCCGATCGTGAAGTCTCTGATAATATCGGGTGCATTCAAGACGCTGATGCCCGTGGTTCCTGCCGGAGCCGCCACGCCATTGGCAAAGACGTTGCTGTCGTAGGCAAACTGGTCGCGTCCGCTGCCGCCCGTCATGACATCTGCGCCAGCGCCACCTGCCAACAGGTCATTGCCGCCGCCGCCAATCAGCGTGTCAACTCCCAATCCGCCATCTAGGGTGTCGTTGCCGTTGCCGCCATCGAGCTGATCATCTCCAGCTTCACCAAACAGCATATCGCTACCGTTGCCGCCAGACAGGCGATCGTTGCCGTTGCCCCCCATCAGGATGTCGTTGCCAACATCGCCAGACAGGCGATCGTTACCGTTGCCCCCCAGCAGAGCATCGTCTCCGCGTCCGCCGTTAGCTGTATTATTTCTTGCATCTCCAGAAAAAACGTCGCTGCCTGCAAAACCAACAAATCTTTGGCGGCCGCTAGATCGCCTGACCTGGTTGTTCTGTAGCAAAGCCAAAAGTGCGTCCAGCCCTTTTTGTGTGGTAAGGCTCATAGTTGTCTCCTGGTGATTAGTTTAATTGCAGAGGTAAATCTGAGTACGAGTCACAAACTCAAGAAGAAATGACTCAAGCATCATCCGCTCGATCGCGCTACTTGACATGAAAAGGTGACAGCTTCGAGTTCAAATCGGGTGAATGAACCGATCGCAAAACTAGACTCAAATCTGTGCCATGTGAATGTTAGCATTCACACGGCGCGATCGATTCGAGCGATCGCTTTAAGAAATATGGATTTGAGGACAGCGATACAGATCGACTCAGTGAAATTTGACTCTGTGAAACTCAACTCAGTCAAGCCTTTGAGTTGGCTAATTGAGCAAATAGAATAGCTGAGCTAAATGAAGTCTTGGTTTGGCACTTGCGCATCTTTTTGAGCGCGGCACTCTGCCCATTATATCTAAACTTCACCCATCGTCAATGGGAAAAAGCAGTTTTTCTGATTAATTAGAATTCTAAATCGCGATCGAGTTCTAATTAATGGATAACGCGGATGTAATAGGCTATAAATAGATAGGTTAAGCCCGAACGGTTTGGGTGCCCTACTGGTTTTAGAAGGTTTTAGTGTCTGCTCAAGGGTATCTGCTGAGAGAGGTCTGCTCAAGTTATATAGCTGTCGCTAGCTTGCTCCGTCCTAACCGCCTTGGCGGTTGCTATATCCGTTGTCTATTGCTCACAAAAGCTTGCTAGTTCGCAATCTTGGAACACAGTTATGGGTATTCTGAAAATTGGCGATCGCCTATTTAGCAGCGATCAGGTGGTTTCGGCTTTGGTGCAGTATAAGCTGCTGGAAACGCTGGTGGGTCAGGTGGTGCTAGACAAAGTGGTTGAGGAAATTTCTTTGTCTGAGCAGGAGGTGTTTCACGCTTTAGTTGGGCCTACAGATGTGGCGATACCCGAAGATTTTCACGGTTTTTTGGCGCAGTGGTGTCAGCAAAAAAGCGTGACGCCCGAATACTTTAGCGCCGTGATGCTGCGGGATTTGCGCATTGAAAAATTTAAGGAGATGGGTTTTGCCAATCAGATAGAGTCAGAGTTCTTGCGCAACAAGCTGGACTTCGATCAGGTGGAATATTCGCTGATTCAAATGACTGATTTGCTGCTGGCGCAAGAGATTTATTTTCAGCTTCGAGATGATGGCGCAAGCTTTGAGAAACTGGCTCAGGCGCATTCCTTAGGCAGCGAGCGCGTTGCAGGCGGATGGGTTGGCCCAGTTGCTATGTCTACCCTACCTGCCGATGTCGCCATGCTGTTTCGCAGCGGCGCGCCCAAAGCCATCTATGGTCCCATGCCCGTCGGCGATCGCTTCTGGATTGTGCGGCTAGAGCATTTGATTAGCGCCCGACTCACTGAGGCAACCCGTAGCAGCTTGGTGAATCGTTTATATACCCGCTGGCTTCAGTCTCAGATTCAGGCCGTCACCTCTACGCCGGGGGCGATCGCCATACAGGCCGAAACTGCACAATCGGCTCCCGTGGCTTCCCTAACGTGATCCTAAACGTGATCCCAATAAATATATTTCCCTAATTGATAGTCCCTTCTCGAAGGAAGTGAAAAACTATGGCTGAGATTGATGCCCAGATTACGCTATTTCTTCGCAGTTTCTTTGATGCCTGGCCATTCAATGCCGTTCCCACTGCCATGCGCAAGCAGGTCGCTCGGAAGCTACAGCTTTGTTCCTTTCGAGCCGGACAATTTCTCTATCAGCCCACGGAGCTGCCCCTAGCCGTTCACTGCATCGTGCAGGGACAGGTGAGAATTCTGGGGGCAATGTCCTATCAAAGTCCGACTTTGGCGATCGTTGGCAAAGGCGCTGTCGTCGGCTGGGATGGCTTGCTGCGACGGGTAGCGGGCGGCTCTGCTCGTGCCGTCTTGGGAGAAGAAGAGGAAATCTTGACGGTGGCAATGCCTGCGGACGTGTTTGAATCTTTGGCACTCCAGCACTTGATGCCGACTTTGATGGAGCGGGTTAGCCTTGCGGAATTATTTGATACGCTGTCCTGCTTTTTGTCGTCGATGCCGTCTCGGTTCTCAGGCGTCAACCTCAAAGATGTGGTGCAGTATATCGAGCAAGAGCAGCTTGCCATCGTGCAGTCCTGGTATCCCAATCAGCCCGATCGATTTTTTGCCCCTTCTTCTGCTGACCAAGTTTGGTTGGTGAGCGGTGGTGCGCCCATCAATATGGCGATCGGCACACCTGTCAATAGCCCCCATCAGCTCCAACAAATCCAGCCTTCTCTTTTTCCGGTTCGCTTACTCGGCATTGAGCGCAGCTTTTTGGCTTCGGCACTCTTGAGCGGCGCGATTCCAACCGACGAGATCGATGAGTCACGGCTGCTTCCAGGCTCAGATTCAGGCTCAAATTCAGGCTCAAATTCAGGCTCAAATTCGGGCTCAAATTCAGGCTCAAGCCAGCCTCCAATTGTCGTCCATACCGACACGCGACCGGATGCACGACCTAATAGCCCTAAAGACTCCCATACTTCTGCATTGACTCCCACCACGGCGCTCAGCGGTGCATTGAGTAGCGCTATGAAGGTCGCGGACGCAAAGCATAGCGCAATGAGTCGTGTCCCCACTAAAGAGCTGCCGCGGACGCAAAGTTATCCGATTCGTCGATCGCCCTCTCCTGACCGGGTAGAAGATGCGATCGCCTGTTTTGGCATGGTCTGTGAGTTTTTACAGGTGCCCTACCGCCCAGATAGCTTACGTAAATTGCTGAAGCAGCGATCGATCGAGCAGTTTGAACCGCTGGATCTGTGCGTGCGGGTGGGTCAAGCTGTCGGGCTAAATGCTCAGATTGTTCACTTTACGCCCACTATCGGCGGATTAAATCGGCTCAAGCTTCCGGCGATCGTCCGCTGCCAGGATATTTTGACGGTCGTTTATGAGGTGACGGCAAAAGGGGCGGTGATCGGGTCGCCTCGCACGGGGCTATTGCAGCTATCGCCTGACCAGATTGCCTCACGCTTGATCCCCGATAGCCCTGCCTCGCTGAGTAGCCCGACTGCCACCTGTGAGGCAGTCATCCTGGAGCGTCTGCCCCGCACCCCCACAAAACGATTTGGATTTAGCTGGTTTATCCCGACGCTGACGGCACAGGGCGGTATTTTATCTCAGGTCTTGATTGCCTCTGTGTTTATTCAGGTCTTGGGTCTGGCAAATCCACTTCTAGTACAGCAGGTGATTGATAAGGTGATTATCAACGCCAATATCGGGGTGGTGCCGATGTTTGGAATGCTGCTGATCTTATTTGCGTTTTTAGAAGGAGTGCTGACCATTCTGCGCATGTATTTATTTGCCAGCACGACAACTCGGCTAGATCTCCGTTTAAGTATCGAGATCATTCGCCATTTACTGCATCTTCCTCTTAGTTTTTTTGATAAGCGCCCGGTTGGAGAATTGTCCTCACGTCTCTCTGAGCTAGAGAACGTACGTCAGTTTTTAACGGGGACAGCACTAACGGGCGTTTTAGATGTTTTATTTTCCATTATGTATATTGGCGTGATGCTTTTGTACAGCCAGACTTTGACCATCTGCGTTCTCTTAACCGTTCCTATTATCGTTCTCTCAACCTTGGCGGTTGCCGCTATTCAAAAAAGGCTGATTCGGGTCAAAGCCGATCATGGGGCTAAGGTGCAGTCTTATCTAGTGGAAGTTCTCAGCGGTATGTTCACCGTCAAGGCTCAGAACATGGAGTCTTTGGTGGAGGCGACTTGGCGCGATCGCTATGTCAACTATCTCGGCAGCGGTTTTACCACAGCAACCGTCAGCACAATCTTTGCCTCGTTCAATCAATTCCTCAATACCACCAGCAGCTTTTTGGTGCTGTGGGTCGGCGCAAGTTTGGTTCTAGAAGGAAAGCTGTCTTTAGGTGGGCTAATTGCCTTTCGGATTCTTGCGGGATATGTGACTGGCCCGATGATTCGGCTGGCGGGGCTATGGCAACGCTTCCAGGAAGCCTCACTTTCAATGGAGCTATTGGCAGATATTGCCGACGCAACGGCTGAGGAATTGCCGGAGGGTGCCGATGTGCAAATGCCGCAGATTCAGGGGCGCGTCCAGTATAGCGAGGTTACCTTTGGGTTTGCTCCCGGACAGCAGCAGCTTTCTAACGTCAGCCTCGATATTGCGCCAGGATCGTTTGTTGGGGTCGTGGGTCAAAGCGGGTCTGGGAAAAGTACGCTGATGAAGCTGCTGCCTCGGCTGTATGTGCCCAACTCTGGCAGTATCTCGATCGACGGATTTGATGTCAATAAGGTAAAGCTGGATTCCCTGCGGCAGCAAATCGGCTATGTGCCCCAAGACGCAGTGCTGTTTGAAGGCACGATTCGAGACAACATTGCCCTGTTTGGCGACTTGACCGACGATGCGGTGATTGAGGCAGCTCGAATTGCCGATGCCCATGATTTCATCATGCAGCTTCCCCAAGGCTACAGCACAAAGGTAGGTGAACGGGGCGGCACCCTTTCTGGAGGACAGCGCCAAAGAATTGCGATCGCCCGTACCGTCGCCACCGATCCGCGATTGCTGGTCTTCGATGAGGCGACTAGCGCCCTAGACTACGAAACAGAACGCCGCGTTTTTGATAATCTAATGCGTCAATTTAGCGATCGCACGGTATTCTTCATTACGCATCGCCTCAATACTCTGACCAGTGCAGATTGGATTCTCTTTATGGAGTCTGGCATCTTAGTAGAGCAGGGTACCCACCAAGATCTAATGATGCGTCGTCAGCTTTACTACTGTTTGTATGCACAGCAGTCTCGCCTGTAGAATTCTTGCGGAATTGTTTACGCCGCGCATCTATTTTATCGCTTACCTCACTCAATCTATTTTGGAGAAATTATGCGTCTGAAGCAACTCTTGAGCTGGCAAACGGCGATCGAAAAAGTAGAGCAAGATATGGATATGGGCGGACTGAATCTGCCACAGCCTGCTGCCTGGACAAAACGCCTGATTTTTGTGATTTTGCTGGGTCTCACCGCTGCCGGAACTTGGTCTGTGGTGGCACGGGTCGATGTGGTGGTTGCTGCTCAGGGCAAGCTAGAGCCATTGTCGCAGTCTCAGGCGGTTCAGTCTAAAATTGGCGGCGTGGTGAGGGTGGTGGCGGTGCGCGAGGGTCAGCGCGTCAAGCAGGGACAGCTCTTGCTGCAACTCGATAAGGCAGAACTTCAAAATCAGCTCCAGACGTTACTTGTGCAGCGAGAGCAGTTTCTCACCGAAATGGCGGTTTTGCGGCAGGCAACCCAGGGTGTTTCTGCTAGCGCCTTGATCCAAAGTGGAGCCAATATTTCACCAGAGTTGATCAATCGAGTGGAAACGCGATCGCTCTTAGTCGCGCAAATTTCGGGCGATCCTAGCAATCTCAGTCCAGAGCAATTTCAGCGATACAATCTGTTTCAGCAGCAGGTGCAGGATCGGCTTGCCATCAATGATCTTCAGGGTTCAAGTTTGCAGGCTCAGGTCGCTTCTACTGAATCGCAATTGTCCCAGACTGAGTTTCAGCGTGATGTAGAGCAAAAATTGGTGAGTCAATTGCAGCCCCTGCTAGAGCAAGGCGCTATTTCTCGCACAGAGTTTTTGCAGCGTGTGGTTGGGGTGAATGCGCTGCAAAGTCAAGCTAACCAGGGCGATCTGCAAAGAAGTCAGCTTCAGCTTAACCAGATTCAGACACAGGTACAAACTAGACAGCAGATTAGTGCAGACTATCAGAATTTACAGAGCCAGCTGGCGGCGCTAGATGCTGAATTTGATGCCACGATCAAAAATAATCAGCGGCAGTTGGTTCAGGTTTCTTCTCAGCTCAATCAGATTCAGCTCAACTTGAAGGATCAGGATATTCATGCACCCGCAGATGGCGTTGTGTTTAACTTGGGGCCTAAGCTGCCCGGTATGGTTGCCCAACCTGGACAGGTCTTGCTTCAGGTGGTGCCTAGCGAGAATTTGACGGCGCGTGTCCAGGTCGCCAATATCGATATCGCCAACATTCGCCAGGGGATGCCTGTTGATGTGCGGATTGATGCCTATCCCTTCACAGAATTTGGAGCGGTCAAGGGCACCGTTTCTCAAATTGGTAACGAGGCAGTGAAAAATGAGCAAACGGCAGGGCAAGCGGTCTTTCCTGTGGAGGTGCAGATTGATCAGCAGTTTCTAGCAAGCCGAGCAAAACCGCTGACCCTCACGCCCGGTATGACCTTGGTTGCCAACATCAAGGTGCGATCGCGTGCCCCCATTAGCTACGTTGCCGATGAGCTGATTCGAGCCTTTGATGGAATGCAGTCGATTCGTTGAAGCTTCAGCAAAGCTGACTGGGCGGGGGGCAAATCGCGCTCATCACCTCACCTGTCCGAGGATGGTGAAAACCCAGATGATAGGCATGAAGGTAGTAGCCGCAATCTCCCGGAACCGCAACTTTTTCGGCTTCCGGCTGATAGGGCAAGCCGCCAACTCCGTACAGCGGATCGCCCAGGAGCGGATAGCCTGCCGCCGCTAGATGAATCCGAATTTGGTGGGGTCGTCCGGTGAGAATGGTGACTTCCAAAAGGGTGGTGTCGCCGTTTCGCCTTAAAACTCGGCACTCGCTCTGGGCAAATTGTCCGTCAGGCGTTGCAGCATAAATGTAGCCCAGAACCGGATGGGGAACCTTGCCGATCGCATCCGTCACGATCAGCCGATCGGGAAAGCCTCTGCCTACCAGCGCCCGGTAGGTTTTCTGGATCTGACGATCGCGCATTTGCTGGCTCAGATGAGACTTGGCAAGGGGCGATCGCGCCATCAGCATCAGTCCAGACGTGCCGCGACCCAAGCGATGAATCGGTACAGGCGTGCCGGGATACTGGTCTGCGAGATACTGGTCTGCGGGATATTGGTCTGCGGGATACTGCCGCTGTAGCTGTCGCAGCAGGGTATGTTCCAGAAAACCGCCTCCTGGCAGCACGGGCAGTCCGGAAGGCTTAGCCACGATCAGCAAATCTAGGTCTTCGTAAAGCACCTCGAAGGAGAGGGGCACCTCTGGCTCTTCCCAGGGCGGACGCTGATAGGTCAGCCGCTGTCCGGGACGCAGAATTGTATTAGGTGCGGCAGGACGGTCATCGAGCAAAACCTGTCCTGCCGAAATTCTGTCCTGCCACTCTTCGGGACTAGAGTGAGGGTATCGCTGGCTATAGTACGCCAGAAGGGTTAGCCCTGCACCAGAGCGATCGACCTGTTCTCGATAAGTCCAGCCCTGATTGAGCAATGTCTCTCCTTCAAATTATTTAGCAGTTGCTTTACGTCTGCGTCTTGCTGTAGAGCCTAAGCCTCCTAGCACTAGGCAGCGTACTAAGCGCCGCAGGTTCGGAGTCATTAGGACTTGCCCTGATGGTTTCTGGATTCTCAGGCTTAAAACACTACAAAGGAGAACTACTGATTCTCGCTATTTTAGCGCTCCTTGCAAAAAAATCCTTACCCAGATTAAACAATGCCTACGATCGGAAAAGAGCCTTTACTGGGGACAGTAGTCAGGACAATTGAGCGCTTGTTCAGTCAGAACTATAGAAGGATGTACCGCACAACGAAGATGCTGATTTCTACTGAAGAATCGACAAGTTTGACAGGGAAGTTCAAAGGGATCAGCCACTCTTATTTTGCCCTCTTTCTCTTCATTCCTACAAAATGCAGAAGCGGTAAGAACCACAACCCCAAAAATAGATGTGAAGCAAAGGCAAGCCAGTAATATTGCCGTGAGAGGTGCTGCGTCAACAGGCGATCGTGCGTAATTTTCTGCTGTTCTAACCCGCTCAGCATCTATTAGAACAGACTGCTCTAAACGATCTTCAGATGAAGGAAACTGATTAGATATTAGAATGCGCAATCCAGACTCTTGCTGATTAGTATCTTCAATCTCAATCAAGATGGAATTTTTCACTTTAGAAAAACTGAAATCTACTTGGGGCAGGGATTCTCAAGAAATGTTTGTGGGAAATTTTGAGCATTGTCCTGCGTCATCTCATGGATTCACAGTTTCTAATAATCTAATAGACTCTCAAGAATGGCAAGGTATAGATAGGTATAAACAAAGGCTAAACACAATATATAAAAATTAGGGAGCGTTTATAAACGTTTAGTTCAAAACTATACCGCATTGATATATCAAGATCTATATTCCCTATCGCTTGTGAAGTTGGATAATAGAAACATGATTTCCAAAAGGACGGAAACGGTTAATTATGTTCAAGCATCGAAATTTTAACGAGTCAAATTTGGTTGAAGTTACAATCACCTTCAGTAGCTATTTTTGTGGTATCGCCTTAAGTGACATCGCAATTCCTGAGTTCTGCGTTGTATTGGGCTTAGTGCGAGGAGGTGAGGTTATTTTAGCCAGTGCTCAACCTAGAGTTCATTGCGGAGATCATGTTTTGGCAATCGCGCTTAATCCGACTCTGATCCCAGCCCTCAAAGTGGCTTTAAGGAAGACTCATCTTGTTCGATACACGCTACAAGACTGCCAAATCTAGGTGGCTTCAAATGCCAATTTATCCCACTTCATCTTGCAGCATTACAGGGTACAGAATTACAAGCTACGGGGTTACAAGTTAGAAATATGCCTTTAGAATCAGAACCCAGTCGAAGTAGTAAAGCTGAGATCTATTTTCTTTCGAGTCGTGAGCCTGATCCTCAGATGATTGATGACTTAGATGGCACAATCACAGCTCACTTTAAAGGCGGAGTTAAAGATATTCATCGCCAAGGCGCTCAAATTGCTTTCACTGAGACTGTGTTCAGTGGTGAAAATACCATCAAAGCTTGTCATCTTATTCCAACTGAATCGATCGTGGTCATTAATGCGCCTATCTTGCTGCAAAAAGCTTGGTTAGATGCGGGAGTGCACACTTTATTGATTCCTCAAATTAAGCAAAAAATTGGTAAATGGCGCGGCATTGAGTACAAATATTGCGGGCTGCTGCGAGTCCATAAGGTTGAAGTTGTGACCTCCCAGTGGGCTGCACCTCATAATAGCGAACAGGAGACTAAGCAGACGATCGCTCAGTCAGATCCAACCACGAAAGATGTCGTTACAGGGCAGACGCTGAGTCTCCTTAATTTTTTTGGGCTGCCCTCAGCTCAGCAAGTCGGTTCTCATTCATCTAATTCCATATCTAATTCCATAGAGTTGAAAGCAACGTGAAGACTAAAGAGACAATTTTTGTTATCCCGACCTATCGTCTTAGAGATGTCGCAGAAACGATCGAAAAGTATGATGACAACTTTTGGGCAAATGGACATGCTCCAAAGATCATGGTTTTTGATGATTCAAGCCTTGCCAATCATGAGAAGTATTACCCGCTTCTAGAACAAACCAAGACGGTCAACGACGTGTTCTATGTGGGACCGCGCGAGAAAGAGCAATTTATTACCCTTCTAAATGAAAGATTACGCGATCGCAAGCTTGAATCGCTCGTTAGGAACCTGTTTCGTCCTAGCTATGGTGGCAACCGCAACTTCACTTTGATGTATACGCTTGGACATTTAATGGTGAGTTCAGATGATGATATGCGACCCGATGCCTTGATTGAAACGAGTCCAGAATCTTTATCATCGGACGAAGTCTGCCGAGGTAGGCTGTTCAAGTCTTGTGAGAGTGGTTTTGTCCATCGGTCTTTTGACTTGTTGACCGCCTTTGAGGATGTTCTGGGTCAACAGGTCAGTCAAGTCCCCGATAACTTTGAAATTGGGGAACTTGTTGTGGATACAACGATGGATTTAGAAACCAACACAACACAGGGCTATTTTCGAGAGAACTCTCTCTTGCTACAGCAGGGAGAAATTTCAGAGAATGCTGTCGTGAAAATGGCTCAAACCTTTCGGACAGGAACTAATGACATTGACACGCTAGACTTTGTTCACATGTACCTCAATAACGAGAGTCAACTGAGTCCAGATGAACTGAACGAGGTGTATGTCCTTGTCAATTTTCGACCCGTAGTGACTAACAAAAACTGGCGGATGGACTGTGGCGTAGCTGGCTATGACAATCAGCTTGGCTTACCACCCTTCTTTCCCACAAGGCTAAGGTTTGAGGACTACATCTATAGGCTTTGGATTCAGCAAGAGGGTATTGCGGCAGCGCATGTTGACGCTGTGCAAAATCATGTTAGAAACAACTACATGCGGAATCCGTTAGTGAGCGAGATTTTCAACGAGGAAATCTCTAACTTACTTAAGCGAAAGATTAAGGATAGTATCTACTGTTTAGATGATCTGGGAATTCAGTTTGGCTACATGGGTGAAGTCACTTTACAAGATTCGGAAGAAATTCTGCAAAAGATTTCTGCTATCCATCAGCAGGTTGTGAAAGCAGCAAATGCTACACAGGATGAAGACCGCAAGCAATCTCTTCAGCTATTTGCTGAAAATATATCGAGAGTGTTTTATGGATTTGAACCAGATTTTTTCCAGCAGAATGTTTCCAGGATTGTGGATGACGTAGTTAGCCAGTTTCATGCTGCTTTGGAAATATGGCCAACGCTTGTTGAAATCTGCTATTTTCAGAAAGACAGAAAAGACTTGCCTCAAGTTAGGGTTGAAAATAAGAAACTAAAGTCTCGGAACGGTAGGAAGTCTGCCTGATTGTCTTTATAGTTCAGCCACAGTTACCTAGATTGGTTCAGGTTGAGGTGCCATGGGTGCCATCAAATTCAGCAAATCATCAACTGCAAAAGACTCCTAAAACGCCGATTATCGTCGGCTTCGAGTTTTAGCAGTCTAAAGCTAAGTGCTATTTCTGGGTGCATTCTCTATTTTTTAGAGATCTGATTGAGTTTGCCTCGTCCGATGATGATAAATTAAGCGCCATAGATTAAAAGAGTCCGAAGCGATCGGAAACCAGTGGCTTCTTCTGGTTCAATCTATTAGTGGATAGGTACCCTAATTTAAGGAATTAATTCTATGGTGGCGATCGCATCCATTCATGGCAGAGAAATTCTCGACTCTCGCGGCAACCCCACGGTAGAAGTGGACGTTGCGCTGGAAGACGGTAGCAAAGGCAGAGCCGCAGTGCCTTCGGGAGCCTCAACGGGGAGCCGGGAAGCGCTGGAGCTACGGGACGGAGAAAAGCGCTATGGAGGCAAGGGAGTTTTGAAGGCCGTTGCCCATGTGAATGAAACCCTGGCTCAGGCGCTCAAAGGAGCCGATGCAGCAGATCAGGCGGCGATCGATGGCAAGATGCTGGAGCTAGACGGCACAGAGTATAAGTCCAACCTGGGGGCAAACTCGATCTTGGGCGTGTCAATGGCGGTGGCGCGGGCTGCGGCTGAATCGGCGGGCTTACCGCTCTACAAATATCTAGGAGGCGAAAGCGCCATTCTGCTACCCGCCCCTTGCTTCAATGTTCTGAATGGCGGTGCCCATGCTGACAGCAGCGTGGACTTCCAGGAATTTATGATGGTGCCGATCGGGGCTGCTACCTTTCGGTTGGCTCTAGAGATGGGCGCAGAGACTTACCATGCGCTCAAGTCCATCCTGAAAAAGAACGGTTACAGCACAGGAATTGGTGATGAGGGTGGCTTTGCGCCTGACCTCAAATCTAACGTAGAAGCCGTGGAGCTGATTTTGCAGGCGGTGGAGAAAGTCGGCTTGAAGCCGGGTGAAGATGTGGCGATCGCCCTTGATCCAGCAACTACCGAGCTATACCAAGATGGCAAGTATGTGTTCTCCAAATCGGACGGCAGCAGTAAGACCGCCGCAGAAATGGTGGAGATGTGGGCAAGCTGGGTGGATCAGTACCCGATTATTTCGATCGAGGATGGGCTGTCGGAGCAGGATTGGGACGGCTGGAAGCTGCTAACGCAGAAATTGGGTGGAAAGATTCAGCTCGTGGGGGACGATGCTTTTGTCACCAATCCTAAGATTATTAAAGAGGCGATCGCGGCTGGGGTGGGCAACAGTACGCTGATCAAGGTCAACCAGATTGGCTCCATTACCGAAACGCTGGCAGCCATCAGCATCTCGCGAGACAACGGCTACACCTATATGATCAGCCATCGCTCTGGGGAAACCCCGGATGACTTTATTGCTGATCTGGCAGTTGCCACCGCAGCCGGACAGATCAAGACAGGTGCGCCCTGCCGAGGTGAGCGCCTGTCGAAGTACAACCAGCTCTTGCGGATTGAGGAAGAGTTGGGCAGCAAGGCGCAGTATGCAGGTGGATCGAAGTTTAAGAAGTCTTAACGGCTGAATCTTTTGGAGTTTAGACGACGCTGCTCACTTAAAGGATGAGCGTCAAAATCCGCCCTCGCCCAGATCCCTTTCCCGTTTTGGGAAGGGGATTTGGGTGGGGGCTGCTCATTTCTCTGTAATCATCGCCAATTTGCTCAGGACATTTAGGGCGGGGCGCGAAGCGCCCCACCCTAAATGCCCCCGTCTTAACCGCCTTGGCGGTTGCTATGTCTATAAGGTTTGCGTGAAATTACAGGGCTATATCTTAATTAACTAAGCGGCTTCTGTAGTGGGATAGGCACAACACCGGGCTTGATTCCAGTTCACATTTCAGCAGACGCTCATCGCATTTCTTGCTGACGCATGGGCATTGCGTCGATCGTGCTGAAAATATCGCTCAGGTCAACTGGCTGAGAAAATCGCTGCTTTTCAGTCCCATCTTTGCCCACTAAAATTACGGCAAAGTCTTGCGGAGCAACGCCAAACTGATCCCTCAAGCGATCGGCAGAGGCAGCCGACATGGGCTGTCCATTCACTTGACTGGCTCCGGTTGCCAACACTTCTACGAGTTTAAGGTCGCGTTCTTGCATACCCTCGCTGCGAGATTGCCATGCCTGCTGCTGTTTCTGGTAGAGCGGAGATTGCTCAGATGGGGCAAAAATGAGCAAGATTCGATGCTGCCACTGCTCGTCACTCAGGTTGAAAGTCACGTCTGGCTGAGTAGAAGTTGCCACACTGTTAATTACAGATGCGGCAAGTGGTACTGAGGTATTCAAGAAATCATTGCTCATAGGAATAGTTTGAGGATTGGAACAGGCTGAAGAAAGAAGTAAAACACTGCCGATCGCGACTAATCTCTGCATAGCTCAAACTTGCGGTAGCCTTTTTACTGTAGTGCGATCGCCGTCCACTCCGACTCATTCTAAAGTGGAAATTCGTCAGTCATCACCAGTGCCCGCAAGCGTCGCATAACATTCAGACAGGAGGATTGAGATTGATGGCAACCTATTTAATCACAGGCGCAAATCGTGGGATTGGTTATGAGTTCTGCCGTCAGCTTCAGGCGCGTGGAGAAACCGTCATTGCAGTTTGTCGGACAGCGGATGATGCTTTGAAAGCGTTGGGCGTGCAGGTTGAGGAGGGCATTGATATTACCTCTGATGCTTCTGTTGAAGATTTAGCAGAGTGCCTGGGAGAGACGGGGATCGATGTTCTGATCAACAATGCCGGAATCCTCAAGCAGGTGACATTGGAACACCTCGACTTTGACAGCATTCGAGAACAATTTGAGGTGAATGCCTTGGGCGCATTGAGAGTGACCCATACGCTGCTGCCTCGCTTCAGAGTTGGTGCAAAGGTCGTGTTGATGACCAGCCGCATGGGATCGATCGCCGATAATACTTCTGGCAGCTCTTACGGCTACCGGATGTCGAAGGTGGCATTGTCCATGGCAGGAAAGTCCCTGGCTCATGATCTCAAACCGCGTGGCGTGAGTGTCGCCATTCTGCATCCTGGTTTGGTGCAGACTCGCATGACAAACTTCACGAGGGGCGGCATCACACCAGAAACCTCAGTCAAAGGATTGCTAGCTCGAATCGATGAATTAACTTTGGACAACACAGGCACCTTTTGGCACAGCAATGGCGAAGTGTTGCCCTGGTAGAAGCAACTTCAACGACCGCTTTGACTGGAGCGGCGATCGATAGCACTAAAGTGTTAAATAACAATTTCACCCAAGAAAACAATGGATAACTACACGCCTGTTAGCTGCGACTTTCACGATGAGTTAGAAGCGATCGCCACGCTGCGCCAGACTTGCCGGATTGTCTATCAGACTGAAGCCAATGCTACTGCCGAGATTGAAGGACGGATTGTGGATGTGTATGCTTCTAATCACGCTGATTATGTGAAATTAGAAGATGGCACCGTTATCCGATTGGATCGCGTTGTTTCGTTGAATGATAAACGGGTTTCCTCCAGCACAGATGGCAAGTGAATCAAGTTCAGGCATAGGATGATTGCACCTAGTGCCGAGTAGCTGCAAAGGCTATTCTGCTCACGCATTCACAACTTTAGAAGTTCAAAACTGAGCGATCGCATTTCTCATACCAATTTGAATTGGAACCACGACAGATCCCGGTACGGGCTTGGCAATGCCAAGCCCCTTCTGAGGTTCGATGTGCCCACAAATTCGTTTAAATCGATATCACTATGATGGCTAGAATACATTACTCTTTAATAGAACTAATGTACTATAACTGGGTTGCTTCATTCTGGAGATGAGTATGCAAAATGCAATCAATTGGTTTGAAATCCCGGCGACTGACTTCGATCGCGCCGTCAGTTTTTACAGCGCTCTGCTGGGGGTGGAGATTGAAAAAGGGGAATTCATGGGAGAGCCGCAGGCGTTCTTTCCCGCTAGTGAGACAGGCGCGGGTGGAGCCATTGTCCAGAGCCAAAGACTTACACCTTCTACTTCGGGTACCTTAATCTATCTGAATCTAGGAGATGTTCCTCACCTAGAGCAAGCATTAGAGCGGGTCGAGTCTCAGGGGGGCAAAGTCTTGATGCCGAAAACGGATATCGGCGATCCTGGGTTCATTGGTATTGTGCTCGATACCGAGGGCAACCAAGTGGGCTTACATGCACTGAGAGCCACTGTGTAGATCTAAGAACCGCTGTCGGGATCAACTGACGATCGCTCCCGACAGCAGACACCAGCCAAGTTCAACTCAGAAGCTCATACAAGCCGCCCCGCTCCAATGCTTTTTGATAGGCTGGACGGCTGTGAATGCGATCGAGAAACGCCATCAGTTTGGGTCGGCTGGCATCTAAACCTGCCCGCATCGCAGCGGCTTCCAGCGGGAAGCTCATCTGAATATCTGCTGCGGTAAACTCATCGCCCACGAACCAGAGGGCTTTTCCAAGCTCTGCCTCTAGATAATCTAAATGCTGAGTAATCTGAGGGGCAATGAATGAGCTTTTGACGCTGCCGGATATGGCGCGGGCAATGGGGCGCACGAAAAATAGCATGGGTTCCTGCTCAAGGCGATCGAACACCAGCTTCAACAGCAGTGGGGGCATGGCAGACCCTTCTGCATAATGTAGCCAGTAGGTATAGCGCAGCCGCTCTGGCGTTCCGGGTGGAGGTGCAAGGTGTCCTTGCCCATAGCGATCGACCAGATATTCCACAATGGCACCCGACTCTGCCAAAACCAGATCGCCATCTGTAATCACGGGTGACTTGCCGAGCGGATGAACCTGACGGAGCGATGCAGGAGCCAGCATGGTTTTTGGGTCATGCTCATAGCACTTCACCTCGTACTCTAAGCCGAGTTCTTCCAGCAGCCAAAGCACGCGCTGAGAGCGGGAGTTGTTCAAGTGGTGGACGATGATCATCAGATTGGGTTCTCCAACAGAGGAAGGATACGGGTACTCCGTTGCGGTAAATAAGTCATTGCCCTAATTGATTCAGCAGGAACGTTTGGAGGAACATGACTGTGGCATAGAACTGGAAGTCTACGTTCTTCTTTTTGGAAAATCCATGCCCCTCATCTTTTGCCACCAGATACCAAACCGGAACCTGGTTCTGCCGCACAGTGGTGACAATTTGCTCAGCTTCATTGAGCGGCACTCTTGGATCATTGGCTCCATGAATCACAAAGAGTGGCTTTTGGATCTGGGCAGCATTGTTGAGCGGAGAAATCCTCAGCAGAAACGATCGCATCTCTGGATCGCGCTCATCACCATACTCCACTCGCCGTAAATCGCGCCGATAGCTTTCGGTCTTCTCTAGAAACGTAACAAAGTTGGAGATTCCGACAATATCAATGGAGGCTCGAATCCGATCGCTGTAATGGGTGGCTACCGCCAGTGACATGTAGCCTCCGTAGCTGCCGCCTGTGACTAAAATGCGATCGCTATCTAATTCAGGACAAGTTGCTATCCAATCCAGCAATGCACCAATATCTTTAACGGAATCCTCTCGCAGATAGCCATTGTCAAGTTTCAAAAACGTCTTGCCATAGCCCGAAGAGCCACGAACGTTGGGAAACAGCAAGGCTACCCCTAGTTCATTTAAATAGAAGTTGCTGCGTCCCAAGAAGGAAGGGCGAGACTGTCCTTCGGGTCCACCATGAATATTGATCACAACCGGGCGCTTGCCGCTGAATCGAGCGGGAGGCAGATAGAGAAAGCCCGAAATCACGCGCTCGTCAAAGCTTTGCCACTGCACTAGCTCTGGCTCAGAAAAAGTGTCGGTGTTAAGTCCTCCTGTTTCACTTTCTGTCCACCTCTCTACCATGCCCGTCATGACATTGAGCGCATAAACGTCAGCACTGGAGCGAGCCGATATTAGGGTAAATCCCAGGTCTTGATTGTTCTTGTGCCAGTTGAGTCCGTAAACTTGACCCACGGGTAAGGCAGGCAAAGGCAGCTCTTGCCTCGTTGCAGTATCCAATAGATGTAGAATGCTGGCTCCGTCTTCGTTGGCGGTAAATGCCAAGATGCGACCATCGTGGGAAAGCCGCAGTTGTTCAATATCCCAGGGAATATCCTGGGTTAGATAGGTGTACTCTTGGGTGCTCAGATTGAAGTAAGCCAGACGCAGGAACTCGGAGTCCCGATCGCATACCACGTACAGCCCCTGACCTGATTTGTCGAACACAGCCGCCTGGTAGGACACTGTCTCCTCTGTTCTGGGCGTTAACAGGGTTTTATCTCCCGATCGAACATCCACGATCCAAAGGTAGGATTCAGTGATGGAGATATATTCACTCACCACAATTTGCTGATCGGTGGTTGCCCAGTCTAGCGGGAACCAGCCACCTCCCTCGACTGTGCAGAGAAGGCGATCGCTGTCCGGATGCAACGGATTAATGAGATACAGATCCGTATCTTTGCCAGTGCGGCGGGTGGAGGTGTAGACCATCTGTGTGCCAGCATTTGCCCAGATGCCGCGACTATTTTTTGAATGACCATCCGTGAGCAGCGTCATTTGCCCCGTTGTCAGATCGTAGCGATAGTTCTGGCTAAACTCATTGCCGCCAATATCTTTGGCAAAGACAAAATAATCGCCGTGAGTCGGCTGATAGGTGGCTCCAGAGACGCGTTCTGAAAAGAAGGTGAGCTGTTTTCGGCTGCCCAGCGGAAACTTGACCTGATGCACCTGAGCGGTGTCTCCAAAGCGAGTGAAGATCAGCATTTGGCGATCGATCGGATGCCAGCTTGCCAAACTGGCAGAGCGAAACTCGGTGTAGCGATCGACGGTCGCGGCAAGCGTGGCAGAAATGGGCGGAATGCCGTCTGACACCAAGTTTTCGTTGGGTTTAATCTCAATGTTTTGTAGGATATGCGCTGCTCCTCAGCCTGGAAGGACGATTAGTTTTCGCCATTTATGAAATACCAATGCCCAAGCTTATAGTACAGAAAAGCCATGAGATGAACAATTCAGGCTCTGTAGCTGTTTGAGAAAGGTATCCAGAGAAAAAGGCTTGAGAAGTTCACTGCTATTGATTTTCATCTCCAGAGAGCTAAAGTGACCCTGGCGCAGACTTTGCAGCATTCTGCCCTGGATTATCTCTCTGAAGCCGTTACGAAGCAATCCTACAAGCGGGTGAGATTGAATGACTCGCTGTACATAACTCGCTGTACACAAGACTTGTACAGTGACTAATTAAATGTCGTCGAGACAAATTAGTGTCGTCGAGTTATTCCCTTCTATGATAAGGCTTTCAAGCATTTGAAAGGTTAATTACGCTCTATAAGGACTCTCTGACCAGTGACAAGTTAAGTGTCGCTTTCCAGAAAAATGACAAATTAGATGGGCTCTTCCCAACTTTTGGTGATCTTACGGCATGATCAAGATATCCCTCG